>JAHFQQ010000010.1:0-8685 GCA_023259235.1 Polaromonas sp.
CGGGTTTGCCGGTCTTCGGGTCGATCGGCGTCAGGCTGCCGTCGGGACGGCCTTCGGCATTGTTCGCCGCCCACAGGGTTTGCAGATCCCACGAGGGAACGACGTGCTGCGGGCTAAAACCCACACGAAACTTGTCCACCACCTTGAACGTCGCCGGATCGATCACATAGACATCGTTCGAGCGCACGTTGGGGACATACACGCGGGGCAGCGCGCCGACTACCGCGGCGCTCAGATGTCCGGCGCCAGCTTCGCTGTACAGGTTGTCCGGGTTCACCACGGGCGGCATACCGGGCACCGTGACCACCGGCGCGGCGGTAACGGCGATGCCGGCGGCACACAGGCCCGCCAGCGCGAGCGCGGCCAGGCGGGAGAGGGGACGAGAAATCAGGGTCATGGTGGATTCCGTTTGAAAGTAAAGGAGTTGACTAAAGGCAGGCGTGCACGGCGGCGTATCAGCGCGCCGCCGTGTCTTTCTTCAGGGCGGCCACGGTTCTCGAGACGATCGCATCCACGCCCAGCTGTCCGAGTTCGGCCGTCGAGCGGCGCGGGTCGCCCCCGTACACGCCATCGGCAGCGCCGGGCTTGGGTGCGCTGCGCAGCTGCTGCAGCCGCACCATCCGGGGCGCGACCGCCAGCTGCAGCGAGGTGTCGGCCAGCGCCGCGTGCGCGCCGATCTCGTCGTCGCGCACGCCGTGCTCGCGCAGGATCCTGGCAAAACCGTCGGAGCTGGCCGCGTAATACTCCGGCGGCACGAAGGCGCGTGCCGGTGAGCCGGCCCAGGCCTTGTTGAGACGGACCACCACGCGCCGTATGTCGTTCTGATAGCCCCCGTGATCGCCCAGGAAAATGATGTTCCTGAAGCCATGGACCTTCAGGCTGTTGGCGGCCGACTCGAGCGTCTTCTCGAACACGTCGTCAGAGACGGTCAAGGTACCGGGAAAGCGCATGTGCGACGTCGGCGGTGCATAACTACCCTCGGGCACATAGGCAATGACGGGCGCGACGAGCGCATTGCCCAGCTCCTGCGCAATGCGCTGCGACAGCACCTTCACGCGGGCATTGTGCTTGCCCAGCGCGATGTAGGGGCCACTCTGTTCGGTCCCGCCAATCGGAATGATGGCCGTCGTCTTGCCTGCGGCCAGTGCGTCGCGCAGTTCGGTCCAGGTCACGTCTTCCAGCAGGACGCTCGCCGATTTCTGCGCCAGGGCCGCCTGTGCGGCGATGAGCAAAACGGCGCACCAGAATACGCGCCGCAACGAGACGGGCATGAAATTTCCCAGGTAAAGGCAGACTTAAGGCAGACCGGAAGCACTAGCCAATATGTCTGCGAAGATTGCCAGCATAAACCAACCGGTCGCATCCCTTCACGGGCCCACAGAGACACCCGCGTGGCAAAGCTGACGTCCGACGCCGCCAGGCGCCAAGTGGAGCCACGCCCGGACTGTCAATCGGTCCGTTCAACAACATCCATCACCCTGGAGATACTCATGATCCGCATGTCTGAATTCACCATGTGTATCACCCTGATATCTGACCGGATCACTTTCATCCTTCGCTTGGAACCCTGAACACGAGCCACGGCAAGCTTTCCAGGACAAGCGCAGCCGGGCCCCGTCATGCCACAGGCGGAGCACGGCGGCTTGCAGTTTTCAGGTATTCCCATAGTCAGAGATCCACCAATTCACTGCGGGCCTTCCAGACATTGCGGCAGCCGGTTTCGCGTATCCACCAAGAGGCTATGGCGCCGAACAGCGCCACCGCCGCCAGCAGCAGCAGGCCGGCGCGATAGTCTTCGGGTGTGTACAGGCGCGCACCGCTGCCGGTCAGTCCGCCTTGCCAGCGGTTGTCCATCACCCAGCCCGCCAAGGGTTGCAGCACGGCCCCCGCGAGAAAGCCAGCCATGTTGGTGACGCTGGTTGACATGCCCGACAGCAGCGGCGCGTTCACCTCCTTGGTGCAAGCCCAGGTCAGCGTGAAGCCAGCCGTGACGACACCCATCAGGGTGAACAGCATATAGCTTCCCGCCAGCGGCAACACCACGTCCGAGAGCAGGGCCAGCCAGATCAGTACGTACAGATGGCTGCTGATGATCAGCAGTGGCTTGCGTTTACCCAGCCGGTCTGACAGCGTGCCGATGAACATGCACCCCAGTGCAAAGCCGGCGAAGTACAGGCTGACGTGATTGGCCGCGACAGTACGCGTCATGCCGTGGGCCTGCGTCAGGAACGGCGTTGCCCACAGTCCGGCGAAGGCGAAGAAGCTGCCACAAATACCGAAATTGACAAACACCGTGGGCCATGTGTCTCGATTTTTTAGCACGGAAAGCAGCCCGGTGGTGATGAGCTTTCGATCAAAATGGCGCTTCGGCTCAGGTTTTCCAGCCACCGGTGGCCGGTCGCGCACCAGTATCCAGCAGGCAATGCCCAGCAGCAGTGAAACGCCCGCCAAACCAACAAAAATACCGCGCCAGCTGGTTGTCTGGGCCAGCCAGGAGAGTGGCGCGCCAGCGAGCACCGAGCCGAGGTTGCCGATCAGCATGGACAGACCCACCAGCGTGGCAAAGCGTCTTTCTTCAAAGGACACCGCAATGATCTTGAGCATGGCAATAAAGGTCACCGACACCCCCAGCCCTATCAGGGTTCGTCCGACAAGCGCCAACGCCATGCCAGGGGCCAGGCCAAACATCAGGCTGCCAGCCCCGCCCACGATGCCGCCGATCAGCAAAATGCGGCGCGGCCCGAAGGTGTCGACGAGAATGCCGGTGGGCACCTGCATCAGCGTGTAGACGTAGAAATAGGTCGCCGCCAGCGCGCCTAGCGAGGATGCAGTGGTGTTGAACGCGGCCACCAGATCTGGCACGATCCCCGCTGGCGCGAAACGCTGAAAAAAGGAAAGTACGTAGGCGGCGATGACGATGGTCAGCGCCATGGTGCGGCGCCGGCGCAGACTTCTGGAAGATTCGACCATATAGGGTCGAGTATCGCATCGCTTCGCGTGACGAAGTTGCGGACTGCGTGGCTGGTTCAGATATTGAAAGTCATGTATGGCCTGCCTCATTGTGAGGAAATCCCGAGTAACATCCCGAAAAACCGCACTTTTCATGGCTGATCAAGGTACGATACTTCAGGCGATGCGGTTGAAGTTTCTGGCCATGAGAGCGTTCAGCTCGCCGCACATCACCACAGTGGAATCCATCATGACCCGCAGCATTCTCGACGAGGCTCATATTCATCCCGCCATTCGCAAGGCCATGGCTAACGATCACGCTGAAATCATCAGCGAGGTGAAGGCCGCCATCGCAAGCAATAGTGTTGTGGTAGTCGGTATGGCACAAAATCCCTTTCCCCGAAAGGCGCGCAAGGCGCTCGATGCGATCGGCGCGCCCTACAAGTACCTTGAATATGGCAGCTATCTTGGCCAGTGGAGGCGTCGCAACAGCCTCAAGATGTGGACTGGCTGGCCAACCTTCCCTATGGTGTTTGTCAATGGGCTGCTGGTGGGTGGCGCCGCCGATTTGCGGCGGTTGATTGACAGCGGGGAATTCTCACGCATGGTTGCCGATAAGTTTATGGCACCCGGCTGAGTCTGGTGCAGCGCCGCCTGCACCCAGGTGCTTCGCGGTCCGTTATTTCTTCGCCGCGCACGCAACCTTGTCGAGCACGGGCGACAAGTCACTCGCTGGTGCCCTGAAGAAAGTAGTTTTACCTGTACCATCGGGACCGCAGCGCCTGAAACTCTCCCGGCTCCTGAAAAAAATGACGCTGGCATAGCGATGGCCGTCAGATCAGGTGACGCGCGGGAGCGTACTCAAGGCAACTTGATCCTGTTGGCGTAGCTGCGCAACACGTCCAGCCCAGGCTCCTTGCGTGGCCAGATCAAGCCGACTCCGTCGCCCTCGTAGCGCGGCAGCACGTGCAAATGCAGGTGTGGCACAGTTTGCCAACCCGCAGGCTTGTTGGCTTGCAGGATGGTCATTCCGTCCGGCTGGAACGCCGCCTGAACTGCCCTCGCTATTCTTGCGGCAGTGCGCATCATGGCGCACAGCGAGTCTTCATCGGCGTCCATCAGGGTCTCATAGGGTTTCCTGGTGGCGACCAGCACGTGCCCCGGATTGACCTGACCGGCATCCATGAATGCGTAAACATAATCGTCTTCGTACACTTTGATGCTCGGAATTTCACCGCGAATGATTCTTGAAAATACGGTTGTCATGGTTGACACCTTTTGATTTAACGTGGTAGTGCATCTGCATTTTAGGGGTGGCATTTCCGCCCCGTCTGCAAGCCATGCGTTGAGAAGGGAGTTGCGCCGTCCGCCTGGAACCGCGATGTCATTATGGGTTCCAATAGTAGCCATGAAAGCACACTCAGGTTCCCAAAAGGGCGGCGAAGCCTCTGTCTGCGGGGGTGGGTCAGCTAACCTCGTTATTGTTGCCGGGCATCAGCGACTGGTATGCATCCCTGCGCTTTTTCTGGACCGCGCACGGAGCAGCCGGCGCATGCTCCACCGCGCTGCATCATGAGCGCCGCCACCGCCGGAAGTCCGACACGCCAGCAACGCGGTTGTGGCACTGCTGCCAGGAAGGCGCACAGAGCCTGACGAGCTTTGAGCGGCGCAGCTTGACATGGAAGGCGTACAACCATTTCATTGCCGTGCTTATACGGTGACGCGCGCCATTGCGCCAGGTGCAGCGCTGACATGCGGTGAGGTCGCTGTGCTATCGGCCAGACCCCTGGGCACAACCCGCTTGCATAGGCAACCATGTCCAAATGGTGCAGGACCAATGCTCCACATCAAGATTGCAGAAAGATTGTATGAAACCAGAATTTGAAACTGCCCCGGCGCTGCATGTATCCGAATGGATCAACGCGGACAAACACATCACTTTGGCGGATTTGCGCGGGCGCGTCGTCGTGTTGCACGCATTTCAAATGCTGTGCCCCGGCTGTGTATCCCATGGCATTCCGCAGGCGATCAATATTTACAATGCCTTTTCTCGGAATGATGTGGTTGTGCTTGGGCTGCACACCGTGTTTGAACACCATGCGGTGATGGGGCCCGAAGCGCTGAAAGTCTTTATGCGCGAGTACCGCATCCCATTCCCGGTAGGTGTCGATGATGCAGTATCAGGTAGCGATATCCCCATGACGATGCAGGCGTATGGCTGGCGCGGAACGCCCAGCATGGTGGTGATTGACCGCAACGGAGCAGTCCGCCTCAACCATTTTGGAATGCTGGACGATTTGCGTGTGGGGGCTCTGTTGGGGCAACTGGTGACAGAGCAAGCGAGCCCACCTCCGGCCAAGAGTTTCTGACCCCCGCCTGAGCGTCGTTTGGGTGGCCTCCAGCTTCAATATCGACAAGCTGCGCGGCTACAAGGAAAAGGTCGCCGGCAAGCCGACCATCGCGCGTTGCCATGAAATTTTGATCGGCACGAATCACGTTTGGGGAAGAAACAAGTGGCACAACCCAATATGTCACCGCCTGTCAGGTCGCGACAGGGGGACCCAGAGCGGCAGCATTGAGGCGAGCACGCCGTCCTTGAGGATCAGGTGATGATAGAGTGCCGCCAGCGCGTGAAATCCGGCCAGCCACAAGATGGCGTCGCCCAGCCATGTATGAATCGTGGCGATCGTCGCGCCCACGTCGTGCGACGTTGCAAGCGGAGGTGCAATCCGCACGCCACTGAGCAGCGTCAGGGGATGACCTTCGAGCCACGCGCCAGCGATGGCCGTTATCGGGATCGCCAAAAGCAGCAGGTAGAGCACCGCCTGAACGGTCTTTGCAGCCATATCCATCCAGCGCGGCAGCTCCAGCGGATCCGGCCTGCGGTCAACCATGCGCCACAGCGCCCGCAGGAAAACAAGTACGAACACACACAAGCCCAGCGTCTCGTGAATCTGCCGGTCGAAATCGCGGGCCACGGAGTAAACCCGTTGCTCAGAGCCACCAGGGCCATACAGGAAAGTGACAAGTACCAAAAGTGCCGTGGCCCAGTGAAAGGCCTGAGCAACTTTTCCGTAACGTGTCGTCGAGTGGTTCAGCATTTCTTTCCTCCTGAGGGGCTCATGACTCGGGCGTCGTCACCGGACCATGCCCGCTGAAGCGCTCCAGCACGAGGGAGATCACCGGTGTAATGAAGAGCGTGATCGCCCGGGAAAAGACCAGGCCATCAATCGCGCGAGCGGCCACTGCCACAATGGACAATTTTCCGCCTTTTCGCAATCCGCGCACTGTCCGCTCCTTTTAGGACCGATTCTGCCTCAGGCCGTGTTCATTTGCGTGTCTTTGCCGTCGGCTTGCGCGGCATCGCTCTCGGGCAGAGCCGGATTACCACCGACGAACAGCCTGCCTAGCCACAGCGCGAAGAGCAGCACGGCGAGCCCGACCATCAGCCACCCGGTATCCGTCTGCTGATTAGTCAGGTAGCTGTTGCAGACACGCACTGGTGCGGCGATATAGAGCCAGCCGAGAACGGCCAGCATGCTGATGAAGTTTGTCCATATGAAGCCCCGGCCGATAACCGATAGCCGCGGCCAGGCCAAAGCCAGGGGCAGGCCGACCAGAGCGGGGAGGCTGATGAATTTCGCCAGCTCGGCCAGTGGGTTTGCCAGCGCGGCATCCAGTGCTCGCGGCAGCATCCAGTAGGTCGAGGCGAAAGCGGCCAACACGATGCAGGGAATTGCCCCGCCCGCGGTGGCAAGCAGCGCAGCCTGGCAGCGCTGCGGCAGCAAGCGACCGGCGATGATGCCGACGGCCGCCAGCAGCGGAATCTGCACCAGCATGTGGGCGCTCATGCTTGCCTCCAGCGCCATCCGTGCGGCGGGTGTTGCCAGGAGCAGGTAGACGGCACCGAGGCCGAGCCTGGGCAACAAAATTTTCAGGGCCATTGAGTGATCTTTGCGGCAAGTACCAGGGGTTGATCGAGGTCGTTAATTTCTGCCAGTTTGCCGTCGCGACCGACCAGATGAATGGCCGCGTTATGCTCGAATCCGCCCAGCCCGTCCGGAATCACGGTGATGCCGAAGGCCGCCAGCAGGGGCTTGAGATCGGACTTGTTGTGCACCCGGGCGATGCGCCATTGTGTGCCGTCGGCACCGAAGGCTTGGCCGTACGCCTTCAGGCTGGCCGTATCGTCCCGGTCCGGATCAAAGCTGATGCTGAGCAGGGCGAAATCGCGCCTCTGCGCCTGCTGCGGGACGTGATCGCGAATCTGCTTGAAAGCCATGCCCAGGCTGCGGCAGATTGTCTCGCAGTGTGTGTAGATGAATTCCACCGCCAGCAGCCGGCCCTGGTAATCCTGCAGGCGGAAGGCGCGGCCGTCCTGATCTTCGAGGACGACCGCAGGCAGCGTTCGTGGCGAGCGCAGGATATCCGCGCGGCGGGCAGTTTCGGCGGTGAAGGCGCTGAAACCGTCGGTGCCCCACCACAAGACGCTGCTGCCCAGAAGGGTAGCCAGCGTCGTGGTGACAACACTGCGGCGGGTCGGATTCAAGCGGCGGCGGTGCGCGCCAGCGTGGCGCGCGGGTAATCCCGGCCAGACAAGCCCAGGCGGGCGAGGAAGCGAACCATAAACACCAGAACCGAAGCGATTACCAGTATCGCAAAGACTGAGGCAACGCGGTCGTACGGAACCCACTGCGGCAGGTGCTCGGCATAGCGGCGCGGCACGCTTTCCTTGCCGGAATAGAGGAAGCTCAGGGTAAAACCGAGGGCGCCGATGGTGAATCCCCAGAATGCAGCGCGGTCAACGACGCTGTCTTGCGCATTCTGGTCGGGCTTGCCGAGGTAATACATGAAGCCAAACAGCATGGCAACCATGCCGAGCAGCAGATAGGTATGGAAGTGCCCCGGCACCCACAGTGTGTTGTGCATCACGTAATTGACCGTGATGGTGCCATCGATGAACGCCGGCATGGTGCCAGCAGCCCAGCCAAGGAGCGATACGAACAACAACCTGGTAGCCATGTCCCAGCGGATGCCCGAACGGTAGACGATCATCAGGGCACCGTAGCCGGTAACCACCAGGATCGGGAAGGTATTCAGATAGCCGATCACCTGGCCCATGATCAGAAACCATTTAGGAAAGGCAAAGTCCATCAGCAGGTGGTGCGGAAAAATGAACAGGACCATCAGCGTGGAGGCCGTCCACGAGGCGAGGAATACCTTGTTTGCTTTCCAGGGTCGCTGCGTGTAGCGCGGCAGGATCTCGTAGACCGCGATGACGGCCATGTAGATGGTGGCGTTGATGAAGATGTGGCCAAACAGATAAATCAAGCCTTTGGCAAGCAGCGCATCGACGGCGAACGACGGGATATAAAGATTCACCAGACTCATGACCAGGATGCTGGCGCCCGCCACCAGGCCGACGACGTTGACGATGGTCACCATGGTGCTGGCGACTACCGTGGGTGGCGGAGCCATGCCGTCGTCGTGGCCGAACAGCTGCGGCCAGCCGAGTGCGCGGGAGAAATTGCCATAGCGGCCGATGATGGCGCGGGCGATGTCCAGGTGCATCAGAAGAAAGCCGACGCCGATCACCAGCAGGCCACCCATGAACAGGGCTGCAGACCCCTGGCTCCACATGCCCATTGATTTTGCTGGCAGCGGGTAGAGAAAGGTCCAGGCGCCCTGGAAGTGCCCGAAGAGAACGCCGGCCAGTATCATCACCACACCGATCAG
>JAHFQQ010000010.1:8695-22551 GCA_023259235.1 Polaromonas sp.
GGAAGAGCACCAGGTTGGCGATGAAGACGCCTTGGGAGAGAGCCACGTACTGGCGCAGGAAGTGCCACATGATGGCTGCTCCGGCGAGGCCGGCTATGCCCACCATGCCGGCGCCGTGAATCGTCATGAGTTCGTAGAACCAGTTGGGTCCCATGGAAATGAGCTGCGCCTGCTCCAGGCGCATGAGCAGGCCGAAAATCATCATCAGCAGCAATACGGCGACCGCGGTAACCAGATAGGCCAGCACGCTGGTCCTTGCTCCCTGCTCGGGAGTGGCTGTGTAAACATAACTTGCCATAATCATTTCTCCTTTTATTGGCCGCCGCCGACCTTGATTTCGGTCATCATGTTGTGGTGTGCTATGCCGCAGTATTCCAGGCACAGTATCTTGTACGTGCCTTCATCGTGAAAGGTATGCCGGATGATGTTGGTGTAGCCGGGCATTGCCTGGGTCTGTGCGACCAGATGCATGTCGGCGTTGTAGATGCCAAAGCCGTGGTTGACATCCGTGCTGGTCACACGGAACTCTACAGGTTGGTCCTTTGCAACGTGGTCACGGCTCAGTTCCCAGCGCCATTGGGAGCCCGTTGCCGTGACAACCTGTACCGGGCTGGAGTTGCTCCCCGTGCGACTGGCGTCGTAGGGCAGCTGACCCATCAACGTGTAGATCATGACTGGCCCGAACACCAGCACCAGGCCCCAGAACAGCTTGGTGCGCAGGCGATAAGAGCGCTTTACGAGCGGCGCGTAGTCTTCCTCGCGTGCACCGGAGTTGATGGCGACGAAGGCAAACCCCAGCGCCACGAGCGTCATCAATACCAGCGAAGCCAACCACGCAATTTGTTGTTGCGACATATTTTCTCTCCTCCTTTTGTTGTTAATGACGAATCGGTCAATCTGCCGAAAGTTCTATCGGCTTGTTGCACGCGACCATACAGGCTGGCTTGCGGCCAATAAGATGTATTCTCAATGAAGCTTTTATTAAATGCAAGATTTAAATTGATGGCGCCCGGCGTTCCGGTGGCTTCAAGACAAAGGGAATTGATTCGCTTCCTGATCCAACCAATCCAGAGTATTTGGCCTTTGCCAGCCAGGACGGGCACGGACATGAAGCCGGATTTGTGCATCGATCGCCTTGGGCAACGGCGTAGCCGGTTCAGTGCGCCGCTGCGGTGTCGCTGACAGTGGCAGGCGCCGTTTCGGGGGCTTGCGCCGCTGCCACACGGCGGGCGCCGTCAAAGCGGCTCTGCCAGTAGCGCAGGCCCATGCTTTCGACACGCACTTCAGCCCCCGGCCTGGGGGAATGAATGAACTTGCCGTCGCCGACATAGATGCCGACGTGGCTGAAGGCGTGCCGCAGGGTGTTGAAGAAAACCAGGTCGCCGGGTTGCAGTTCGGTTTTGTCGATGCGCTCGGTGGCTGCTGCCTGTTGCTCCGCCCGGCGCGGCAGCAGCAGCCCCACGCTTTGCTCGTACATGGCACGCACAAAACCGCTGCAGTCAAAGCCGGTTTCCACGCTGTTTCCGCCGCGTCTGTAGGGCACACCCAGAAACCCCATGGCATTGACCACCAGTTCGGAAGCCCTGTTTGTGACGCGTTGGCGAACCTGGTCAATCTGCGTCAGCAAGCCTTTTTCTGCCAGCAATCTGTCCATGTCGTCGCCGGTGCCGCCCGATTGGCTGGGTGCTGCTTGGGCACTTGCTGCCAGCAATCCGGCACAGGCAAGAACAAAAGTGGAGGCAATTATTCGCATGGCGCCAAGCATACTTGATGGACTGGCTCTGCGTCAATCTTGAGTTGTTTCTTGATAATTCATCCAATCAATTGATTTTAAAAGGTTTTTCTGTTTTTTCATTTTCTGTTGCCATCCTCCGCCGGGTGGACGTGACAACAGTGGGCGTCAAGTGGCAGGTTGCGCGAAGTCAATTGGCTGTGCGATATTTGCTGCTTGGCACGATGATCCCTTGAAGCCAACAGCCCATCACTGTATTTAAGGAATGAAATATGCCCCTAGCCATCTACACGCATTGGTATCTAGCTATTGCTTCAATAGCATACTTCCTGATGATTTCGTACGCCCAAGCCCAGACGCTACGGACGGAAACCGTAGCGGCAGGTTTGCAAAATCCCTGGAGTCTGGCTTTTTTGCCCGATGGCCGCTATCTGGTAACCGAGCGCCCCGGCCGGCTTCGGGTGATCACTGCAGACGGCAAGCTGGCTGCGCCTGTGGCTGGTCTGCCACAGATCGCCGCAGGCGGGCAGGGCGGGCTGCTGGATGTTGTGCTGGATGGCGACTTTGCCCGTAACCGCCGCCTGTATTTCTGTTTTTCCGAGCCCGCTCCAGTGGGCAATGCCAACAGCACCGCGCTGGCCCGCGCCACCCTTAGCGCAGACGACAGGCGGCTGGAGGACGTCAAGATCATTTTCAGCCAGCGGCCCAAGGTCGCCAGCACGGCGCACTTTGGCTGCCGCATTGTTGAAAGCCGCGCGCCTGGCGTGAATGGCCAGCCGGACGGCAAGCTGTTTCTAACGCTGGGCGAGCGCTTTTCGCGCAAGGAAGACGCGCAAAAGCTCGGCAACCACCTCGGCAAGCTGATTCGCATCAACAAGGATGGCTCGGTGCCGAAAGACAATCCCTTTGTCGGCAAGGCCGGCGCCATGCCTGAAATCTGGAGCTATGGCCACCGCAACTCCCAAGGTGCAACGCTCGCGCCAGACGGCACGCTCTGGGAGCACGAGCACGGCCCGCAGGGCGGCGATGAAATCAATTTGCCCAAGCCAGGGGCCAATTACGGCTGGCCGGTGATTACCTACGGTGAAAATTATGGCGGCGGCAAGATTGGCGAGGGGTTGACCGAAAAGGCGGGCATGGAGCAGCCTTTGCACTACTGGGTGCCGTCCATTGCACCCTCGGGCATGGCCTTTCTGACCAGTGAGCGCTACGATCAACCCGGCAATGTCTGGCGCGGCAATCTGTTTGTCGGTTCGCTTAAATTTGACTACCTCGACCGGATCGAGCTGTCCGAGCCATTTGGCGGGAGGGTGGTTCGCGAAAGCAGACTCCTCGCCGGGTTGGGCGAGCGCATTCGCGACGTGCGCCAAGGTCCCGATGGCCTGCTCTATGTGCTGACCGACAGCGCCAATGGCAAGCTGATACGCCTGCTGCCATGATTGATGATTCCATCGCGCACGACATTTGGTTACCGTCTTCGCTGCAAGGCCAAAGGTATCATGCTGGCATGCCCCCAATCGACTCATTGCAAGGCCGTCTGGCGCAAACCGGCCAGGCCGCGCAGCACTGGCTGATTGAGTGGTGGCGGTTGGTGCACTTGGGGGCGGTGATTCTGGTGCTGGCGCTCTCGCCGTCAAGCTACAGCCGGGAAAGCCGCGGCGTGCTGGCCCGTCATATTTACCTCAATTCCGCGCCCATTTTGCTGGGGTTTACCGTGCTGTGCGCGCTGGTGACCGTGGTGATTACCCGCATCGTGCTGGTCACAGCACTGAGTTATGGCCTGTCGCAGTATGCGCTGCAAGTGGTCATACGGGTGCTGGTGCTGGAATTGATCCCCCTGACCGCCGCACTGTTTGTGGCGCTGCGCTGCACCATTCCCGACGGCGCCGAGCTCACGGTGATGCAGGCCAACGGTGAGCTCGAGGAAATACGCGGGCGCGGCATTGATCCGGTGCGGCGCGAGGTGCTGCCGCGGGTGGTTGCCGGCATGTTTTCGGGCATCACGCTGGCAGCGCTGAGCAGCGTGGTGGCGCTGGTGGTGGCGTATCTGGCAGGGTACGGTTTTACCGTGTCAGGTATAGCCGCCTATACCCGCCTTTTTGGTCAGGTATTCAGCCCTGCCGTGACGCTGGTTTTTGTCCTCAAGACCTTGCTGTTTTCACTGGCCGTGTCGCTGATTCCCATGGCCTCGGCCCTGTACGGCATGGGCGGCGCCAGTGCGCGCACCAGCGCCGAAATGCGCGGGCTGGTACGCATGTTCGCCGTGATACTGCTGATTGAAGTGGCGTCGCTGGTTGGCAACTATTATTAGCGCTCTCAATGCCCCCCAGGAAACCGCACATCCCATGAGTTCGCCGCACGATTCCCTGCCGCCTCCGCCAGCTGGTCCCGATCGGGCCGTCCCATCGCCTGATGAGGGGGCGGCCAACCTGGAGCTCAAGGCCAGGCTGTTGATGCTTTTCATGCTGCTGCTGGTGTGCGGCTCGGCCCTGTACGTGATGTACGCGCGCGGTGTGTTTGATGCTACCCAGAAACTGGTGCTGATGGCTGACGACTCCGAAGGCGTGGTGGTTGGCATGGACCTGACGTTTTCAGGCTTTCCGATTGGCCGGGTGCGGCGTATCGAGCTGGCGGAAGATGGCAAGGTCCGCATCCTGATTGACGTGGCCGCCATGGACGCGCACTGGCTGCGCACCAGCAGCGTTTTCACCCTGGTGCGCGGCATCGTCGGCAGCACCAATATCCGGGCCTATTCCGGCGTTCTGAATGACCCGGCCCTGCCCGACGGCGCCGTGCGCACGGTGCTGCAGGGCGACGCCAGCGCTGAAATCCCCAAAGTCATTTCCGCCGCCAAGGACCTGATCGACAACCTCAACAGCCTGACCGGCAGTGGTGGCGCGGTGGGCATGATGCTGGCCAACCTGCAAACCCTGACCGGGCGGCTCAACGGCCCTGGCGGCGCGCTTACGGTGCTGCTTGGCAGCGAGGCGGAAGCCAAAAAACTGACGATCACGCTTGATCGCGCCAACGCGTTGCTGGCCCGGCTCGACGGGATGGCCGCCAGGGCCGACAACCAGGTGTTCGGCGACAAGGGTGTGATGCCGGAAACCCGCGCCGCTGTGGTTCAACTCAACGCGCTGCTAGGCGACGCGCGTGCCAGTCTGAAAAAAGTCGACGCCGTGTTGCTCGATGCCCAGGCCATTAGCGGCAATGTCAGGAGCGCCACGGACGATCTGGGGGCCTTGCGCGGCGAGGTGGATGCCAACCTGCGCAAGATTGACAGCCTGATCAACGAGGTCAACCGCAAATGGCCGTTTGCCCGTGATAGCGAGATCAAACTGCCATGACTATCCAGACGGTGAAACTAGCTACTTCGCTCATCGCAGCCATGCTGACCGCCAGCTGTGCCAGCGGCCCCAAGCCACTCGACTGGCAACTCGAGGCCAAAGGCGCCATGGAGCGTTCGGTGACTGCCTACATGGAGGGCAACGGCCGTGTCGAACAGGCCGAACTGGCCAACGCGCGCAGCCAGCTGGCGCGCACCGGGCGCGTCGAACTGCTCGCCAACGCCGAACTGCTGCACTGCGCTATCCGCGTGGCCAGCCTGGTATTCGAGCCCTGTGCGGGGTTTGAGGCGCTGCGGCGCGACGCCCCCGAAGCCCAGCGCGCCTACGCCGATTACCTGCGCGGCCAGTTGCCGCCCACGAGCATTGCCTTGCTGCCAGAGCAACAACGCGCCGTCGCCGCTGGAAATGCGAGTGCCGTTCAGGCCATTACCGACCCGTTGTCGCAATTGGTCGCCGCAGGCGTGTTGCTGCAATCCGGCAAGGCCAGCCCGGCGGTCATCGGGCAGGCGATCGACGCCGCATCAAGCCAGGGCTGGCGCCGCCCGCTGCTGGCCTGGCTGGGCGTGCAGGCGCAGCGCGCCGAACAGGCGGGCAGCGCGGACGAGGCCGCCAGGCTGCGCCGGCGCATGGCATTGACGCAAGGCGGCAGCTTGCCAGCGAAAGAAAGCCCATGAGCTACACCCTCAGGCTGTATGTATCCGGGGATGTTTCCCCGCAAGAGCTGCAGGCGGCGGAGCAGCGCTTCAAAGCGGCGCTGGAAGCCGCGCTGGGCGACGCCGCGCTGGTTGTGCCGGTGCATGCCGCGTACCTGGGAATCGTGGCGGCCCATGGCGAAACGCCGACCGAAGAGGCGCTCTCGCCCAGTGAGCTGGAAATCTTCAGCCAGTGGCAGGCGGCCGAGGCGGCGGCAGTCACGGCCGCCTTGGGAACCAACCGCCACATGGACGATGCGCAGTTTGAAATTTTCAGATGAATCGGCTTGCGGGCTTCGTGTCAGTTGCTATAACGCTATTAAATCTATAGCTTACCAAACTTTGTGCTATTGGGCTGTCGAGTGTTTCATGCTGACAGTATTGACCTGAGTAATTGAAAATTGACCAACTCTCTCTCCGAATCCCCTCTCAAAACCCAGGAGCCGCGTCGCTGGTGCGACGACGGCTGGATCGCGCAAGTCCTGAAAAATGAAGACGACGACGGCTGGGCCGTTGCCATGATCAAGGATGGCGAGCCCGAGCCTGCGCTGGTCGGCCCCTGGACCATGGGGCGCGACAAAAAGAATCCCAAGCCGCTGGACGTGAACGCATTCAACACGTTGGTCAAGACCGCCTCGGAATTTGTGCGCAGGCACGAGCAGCAACTGCACGCCACGCTGCATCAGCGCATCACGGTAATGGCAAGATCGGTGCGAATCACCGTCTCGCTCGATATCGTTCCGGACGAAGACAACCCCTACGCGCTGCTCAGCGCCACCCTGAAGCCGAAGAAAGCGGCGAGCCACTGGCACGGTTGCGCGTGGCGCCCACTTTCAAGCTCAGCCGCGCCAGCGCAGTGGCGTGGGCTGAAAGCGGTTTTCAAAAACCGGTTGCGTAGTAATGCTCTCAGCCCGACGTAGTGGGGGTGGGGCGGATTGTTTCCTGCTCGGCCACGATAACAGGGCAGGAAGAACCCGGCTACGGGCCACGGCTATCGGGTGGTCTTGGCCAGCCAGGCCTCGAGGTCTTCGGAGTCGCCAATTTTCCTGCCACCGATAAATACCTGCGGCGTCGTTCCCGCCCCCGCAACCGCCTGCAGTGTGCGCGAGGTGATGCCGTTGCCCAGCGTGACCTCTTCATAGTGCAGGCCTGCGGCCTTCAGCATGGACTTGGCCTTGGCGCAAAACGGGCAACCGGGCTTGGTGAAGATGGTCACCGGATCAGGCGCTTTCGCATTCGGGGCCACGTACTTGAGCATGGTGTCGGCGTCGGACACCTCGAATGGGTCGCCTTCCTTTTCAGGCTCTATGAACATTTTTTTGATGATGCCGTCCTTGACCATCATCGAGTAGCGCCAGGAACGCTTGCCAAATCCCAGGTTGCTCTTGTCCACCAGCAGGCCCATGCCCGCGGAAAATTCACCGTTGCCGTCGGGGATCAGGGTGATGTTTTCGGCTTCCTGCGCCTTGCCCCATTCGTTCATGACAAAGGCGTCATTCACTGACAGGCAGATCACGTCGTCGACTCCATTGGCCTTGAAGGTATTGGCGAGTTCGTTAAAGCGCGGCAGATGGGTTGATGAACAGGTCGGCGTGTAGGCGCCAGGCAAAGAGAAAACCACGACGGTTTTTCCGTCAAACAGGTCCGGGCTTTTCACGTCAACCCATTGGTCATTCTGACGGGTCTTGAAAGTGACATTGGGGACGCGTTGTCCTTCCTTGTTGGGCAGCATCTGAAATTCCTTTGATTTGGTATTTTTCATTGTGAAGGCGAACGCGTGCTATTTTCTCACGCTACGGTTGCAGTCTCTGTCGGACAGGGACGACAGCGATGTCAGCCATTTGCGCAGGCCGGGGCAGCCAGGATGTACACGGAGCTGGGGCAACTGAGGCACCGCAGCTGACTGGTCAACCGTTACCTTGCTGCCGACCTTTGTGTGATTCTGATCGGTACGACCTTTGTCTTGCTGTTTCTCGGCGAAACCAGGGGGCTTTTGATTCCCAAAATTGCCACAGCAAGCTTTTTGTTCTGTGCCGCCTGCTTTTTGTTGGCGCCGGTGTGTCTTTTGACTGAAATTCTGGCGGCCACGCGCTTGCCCAAGTTTCCGCATTCGCCCGCGAGTTAGCGCGATCAGCCCTCGAATCTGCGCATAAAAGCAGTGCCTAGCCCAGGCAGAGCAGGCGCCGCAAGCTATTATAAAAATAGTATCAGGCGAATCATGTCAGTGGCGCCTGGACGACAGCGTTGCCTCCGCGGCGGGCAAGTCGATCATCACCGACCGGCTGCGCAACGCGGTGCACGGCATAAATTTTGGTGGCCAGCAAGGGTTTGCCGATGTTGGAAAATGCCGGGTTGGGCATGAAGGTCTGGTGTTGATGCCTGCGCCGAAGCTATGCTCGTTCATCACACTACCCACCCGCCGACCGTCCATGGACACTCCAGGCACAAGGTGAAGGCGGAGACACCGGAGTCTTTGGGTTTATATTCACGCGATGCAAGCCAGACAGCAACGCCAGCATGCCATGAGCGATTCGCGCCGTGCACTTGTACTCGACGCTGCGTGCCCGGTATTCGAGCCGCTGGGCATCGAAGGCGTCCGCAGCCGGAAAATTGCCATGCAAGCCGGCCACACGCTGGGCGCGATTTACTCCTGCTTTGACAACAAGGAAGCGATTTACGAAGCGCTACTGGCGGAATCGCTGGCGCGACGGGACGCCGAAGATGCACTGCTTGGAAATACCTCGCTCTTCGCCTACGGCGCAGGTTTGCTGCTGTGGCATACCGGCCGCAGTGCTGTTCGACGCTTACTTGGTCAGGCTGGCCGAGTGCCTGCAGCGCGATGCCGCACCAGGCTGATTTTGAAAAACTTCCAGGAATAGACATGTTGCTAGATGCCGACGATTCCCAACTGGTGCTGGTGGACTACCAGACCCGACTGATGCCTGCCATTTTCGAGAATGACCTCGTGATCGCCAACGCGGTGCGCCTGGCCCGCATGGCGCAGGCTTTTGAGGTGCCGGTATGGGGCACCGTGCAAAACCCCAACAAGCTAGGCCAGGACGTGCCCGAGGTCCGGGCGGCGATTGAAGCGGCTGGTGGCAAGACACTCGTCAAGATGCATTTCAGCGCTGCGGCCGATGGACTTGGCGACTGGCTGCGGCCGCCGCTGCGCAAGGCGAGCGCCGGAGGCAATGCACGCAGCCTGCCCAAACACCTGCAGAAGGCGGCGGTGCCCGAAGAAGCAGGCCGGGGTGCCATCGTCATCGCCGGCTGCGAAGCGCATGTCTGCCTGATGCAGACGGCACTGGATCTGCTGGAGGAAGAGTTCGATGTGTGGATCGTTACCGACGCTTGCAGCTCACGCACCGAGCGCAACCGCGACGCGGCCTTCGACCGTCTGGCCGGCGCAGGCGCCGAACTGGTCACGACAGAGATGGTGGCGTTTGAATGGCTGCGCAGCGCAGAGCATCCGGCGTTCAGGGATATGCTGGCACTGGTGAAGTAGTGTGCCGAAAATTCATGGTTAAAAGTGGCTTTTCCCCTTATGTGATAGTCGGTATATGCTACGGAAACCATAGTAAATCAGAGTGTGATCAATCGCGGTTTGTGGCCGCGACCTGACAAATTTGCGTGACCCGTAATCATTGCCAGACTCATCCACCCCATGCACGGCAAAAGTGTTCTGCACCACAGAAGGGTTTGCGCGCGTATCATGGCAGGATGAACCGGCACTTAACTTGTTGCTCATGAACTCACTATCCAGAACCAGGCTTGCGATTTTCGTCGTCATGCTCGGCTGTTGCGCTTCAGCCAGTGCGGATGAGTTGACTCAGCCTGCTCGAAGCACCTCGTCGCCGGTTGTTGCCAAGGTAGGGCATGCAATTGAGCGTGGCGCCAAGGCAGCTGCCAGCGGTGTCAAAAAGGGCGTGACGGCAGGCGCGCATGGGGTCGAGCGTGGTGCCCGTGCTGCTGCCAGTGGTGTTGAACGCGGCGCACAAGCAACAGGCCGCGCTGCCAGGACTGTCGCCAGGAAACTGGGCATAACACCCGCATCTTCCCCGGCGGCAGGTAACTGAACTTGATGGGTTGCTGTCTGGCTCATGGGATGAGCAACGGGTTGGCTTGCCCGGTTTTTGGCGCGGACGATCAGGACTGACGAACTACTCCGTTCTGGAAGCAACAACAACTGCGCTCTTGCCTTAATCACATGTCAGCCCAGCGCAAGCATGTTATTTATAATTAAAAATTCAGTTTAAAAAGCTAACCGGAGACAACGCGTGTTTGAAGCCCTGCTACTCAACAAGTCCGACACCGGATTCTCGGCTGCAGTTGTCTCTCTTGACGAGGCGCAATTGCCTGCAGGGGACGTGCTGGTGCAGGTCGATTACTCTTCTTTGAACTACAAGGATGCGCTTGCCATCACCAACAAGAGTGCGGTGGTGCGCAGCTGGCCGATGGTGGCGGGCATTGACGGCGCCGGCACAGTGATTGAGTCGAGCCACCCGCGCTGGAAGGCTGGGGACAAGTTCATTCACAATGGCTGGGGCCTGGGCGAGACGCGCTGGGGCTTGATGGCCGAGCGGGCGCGCCTGCAGGGTGATTGGCTGGTCCGGCTGCCGGCAGCGTTCAGCGCGCGCCAGGCCATGGCTATTGGCACGGCGGGCTACACGGCGATGCTCTGCGTGCTGGCACTGGAAAAGCATGGCGTCATGCCCACTGACGGCGAGGTATTGGTCACGGGCGCCACTGGCGGTGTAGGCAGCGTGGCGGTGGCTTTGTTGGGCAGACTGGGTTACAGCGTTGTGGCTGCGACCGGCAGGGCGAGTGAAGAAGCTTATTTGAGACAGTTGGGTGCGGGCGCCGTGATGGATCGCGCCGAGCTTGCCGCACCGGGCAAACCGCTGCAAAAAGAACGCTGGGCGGCCGTGGTGGATGCGGTTGGGTCGCATACGCTCGCCAACGCCTGTGCGCAAACCCGTTACGGCGGCGTGGTGGCGGCATGCGGGCTGGCACAGGGTGCGGATTTTCCGGCAACGGTGCTGCCTTTCATTTTGCGCGACATCACGCTGGCAGGCATCGACAGCGTGATGGCCCCTCTTGCGCGCCGGCAGCAAGCTTGGGATCGTCTGGCTGCAAGTCTGGACCCGGCAAAACTTGAAGCCATCATGGAAGAGGTGCCTTTGGCCCGCGCTGCCGAGAAAGCGGACGAACTGATGGCGGGCAAGATCCGCGGCCGCGTGGTGGTCAAAATCTGAGCTACTCACAAACTGGAGGCAACACATGACAAGCTATGTCGATTTCTACCGCCAATCCATCGATCAGCCAGACACCTTCTGGGCTGAGCAAGCCAGGCTGATCGACTGGCACAAGCCCTTTGACCGCGTCTGCAACCATGACAGGCCGCCGTTTGTGAACTGGTTTGAAGGGGGCCAGACCAATTTGTGCCACAACGCCGTGGACCGGCACCTTGCGGACCGTGCCGATCAGGCGGCCCTGATTGCTGTTTCAACCGAGACCGGCACTGAGAAAATCTACACCTTTAAAGAGTTGCAGGTAGAAGTGCAGCGGATGGCAGCCAGCCTGAAAGCCCTGGGTGTAAAAAAGGGTGACCGCGTACTGATCTACATGCCCATGATTGCCGAAGCGGCATTTGCCATGCTTGCCTGCGCACGCATCGGTGCGATTCACTGCGTGGTGTTTGGCGGTTTTGCCAGTGGTTCACTGGCTTCGCGCATTGACGATGCAACGCCCAAAGTGATTGTCAGCGCCGATGCCGGTTCTCGCGGCGGCAGGGTGGTGGCTTACAAGCCACTGCTGGACGAGGCCTTGCGCCTGTCCGGTCACCGACCCGAGGCCGTATTGCTGGCTGATCGCAAGCTGGCGCCGATGGCGTTGGTGGCGGGGCGCGATCGCCTCTGGACCGAGTTGCGTGAGCAGCACCTTGATGCGCAGGTTCCCTGTGAATGGCTGGACTCGACGGCCATCAGCTACACCATCTACACCAGCGGAACTACCGGCAAGCCCAAGGGCGTGCAGCGCGATACGGGCGGCTATGCCGTGGCGCTGGCTGCCAGCATGAAGCACATCTTTGACGGCCGTGCCGGTGAAACCTATTTTTCAACCAGTGACATCGGCTGGGTCGTGGGTCACAGCTATATTGTCTATGGTCCGCTGATCGCCGGCATGGCAACCATCATGTACGAAGGCCTGCCCACTCAGGGTATGGACGGCCAGCCCAATGGCGGCATCTGGTGGAGTCTGGTTGAAAAATACAAGGTCACGGCGATGTTCAGCGCGCCCACCGCGGTGCGGGTGCTGAAAAAGCAGGATCCGGCGCTGCTCAGAAAATATGACCTTTCAAGCTTGCGAGCGCTGTTTCTGGCGGGTGAACCGCTCGATGAGCCGACAGCGCGCTGGATCAGCGAGGGGCTCAATGTGCCCATCATCGACAACTACTGGCAAACTGAAAGTGGCTGGCCCATTTTGGCCATTGCCAACGCTGTCGAGAAGAAACCCAGCAAGTTTGGCAGCCCGGGCATTCCGATGTACGGCTATAACGTCAAGTTGCTGCATGAATCGACTGGTGAGGAACTGACAAAGCCTGGGGAAAAAGGCGTGGTGGTGCTGGAAGGTCCGACGCCACCCGGTTTCATGCAAACCATCTGGCAAGACGACGAGCGCTACGTTGAAACCTACTGGAAAACCTTGCCGGGCCGAATGGTTTACAGCACCTTTGATTGGGGCATTCGCGACGCGGACGGCTACTATTTCATCCTGGGCCGCACCGACGATGTGATCAATGTAGCAGGCCACCGGCTGGGCACCCGCGAGATTGAAGAGAGTATTTCCGGCCATGCGCTGGTGGCGGAGGTGGCAGTGGTTGGCATGGCCGATACGCTGAAAGGGCAGGTGGCCATGGCCTTTGTCGTGCTCAAGGACGCGGCTTTGGCGCAAGACGCCGCAGCAGCGCTCAAGCTCGAGGGCGAGATCATGAAACGCGTGGACACGGATTTGGGCGCGGTCGCGCGGCCAGCCAGGGTGCGTTTTGTCACGGCATTGCCCAAGACCCGCAGCGGCAAGTTGCTGCGCCGTGCCATTCAGGCGGTATGTGAAGGCCGCGATGCTGGAGATCTGACCACGATGGACGACCCAACCGCCTTGCAGCAAATCAGGGACCAGGTTGCCGCTGCCTGACGACCAGCGGTGTTTTGGCCAGGCCCTGGATCAAGGTGTGACGCGAGTTGTACCGTCGGTCTGCGTAGGCCTTGCTTGTGCCGTGGGTTTGTACATCCAAAACACTTCGGTGGCACAATCAGGGCTGTTTCTGAAGCCCCTTCCTGCCACAGTTGCATCCGCTAATCGGCCAAGCCGTGCTGCGGAAGGTTAATTAACCCGCTCAAGCTTCCCCAAGGGAAGCGGAGGTCAGCATATATGAGTTCCAGCTCGCAGACACCTGCGTCAGCACCGGCGTCCAGTGTCTACATGGCCTATCAAGGCAACACCTATCTTTTCGGCGGCAATGCGCCCTATGTCGAAGAGATGTACGAAAACTACCTTTCCAACCCCGCAAGCGTGCCTGGCTCATGGCGCGATTATTTCGACGCCTTGCAGCATGTTCCTGCGGTCGACGGCAGCAGCGCCCGCGATGTGCCACACCAGCCGGTGATCAATGCTTTTGCCGAACGGGCAAGGCAGGGTCCCGCCAAGGTTGTCATGGTGGCCGGCGCCGATAGTGAAATGGGCCGCAAGCGCACACTGGTTCAACAGGTCATTGCGACCTACCGCAATATTGGAGCCCGTTGGGCGGATCTCGATCCTCTCAAACGCATTGAGCGTGAGGACATCCCCGAGCTGAACTTGTCCTTTTATGGATTCAGCGATGCCGACCAGGAGGCCGTATTCAATACCAGCAATACGTTCTTCGGCAAGGCCACCATGACGCTGCGGGAACTGATGAATGCACTGCATGAAACCTACTGCGGCACAATCGGCGCCGAGTACATGTACATCACCGATCAGAGCCAGAAGCGCTGGTGGCAGCAAAAGCTCGAGAGCATCCGCAGCAAGCCCAACTTTACCAAGGAA
>JAHFQQ010000238.1 GCA_023259235.1 Polaromonas sp.
CCAAGCAGATTGGTTTCACCATTATTTCGCTGACGGTATCCCTGATCGCCGTCTTGATTCCTCTGCTCTTCATGGGCGACGTGGTGGGCCGGTTGTTTCGCGAATTTGCGGTGACGCTGGCGATCACCATCCTGATCTCGGCCATCGTCTCGCTCACGCTCGTGCCCATGATGTCGGCGCGCTGGCTGAAAGGAAGGGCCCCCACGCTCCCCGCTTCGCGTGGTTCGCTGCCCCCCGAGGGGGCCGCCCCGCCTGTGGCCTGGCAAAGCCAGCTCCACGACGGGAACTTGAACGGACGGGGCAATGGTGCCCTGCGTCCTGATGTACCCGAGGATTCGTCGCTGGGCGCACGCCTGCAGCGCTTCTTTGACGGCATCATCGTGCGCTATGACCGCGGGCTGGGCTGGGTGTTTAAGCACCAGGCGCTGACCTTGCTGGTGGCGCTGGCGACGCTGGTGCTTACGGTGGTCATGTATGCGCTGATCCCCAAGGGACTGTTCCCGACCCAGGACACCGGCCAGCTCCAGGCGCGCGTGGAAGCGGGCAGTTCGGTGTCGTATGCCCGCATGGCTGCGCTGCAGCAGCAGGCCGCCCAGGCCACCCTGCAAGACCCGGATGTCGACACGCTGAGTTCGGTCATCGGGGTGGATGCGGCCAACAACACCATGCTGCACACCGGCAGCATGCTGATCAACCTCAAGACCGGCCGCAGCACGCCACAGGCCCAGACCATGGACAGGCTGCGCCAGCGCGTGAGCCAGATCGCGGGCCTGACGCTGTACCTGCAGCCGACGCAGGACCTGACGATCGATGCGGAAACCGGGCCGACCCAGTTTCGCGTTTCCATGGAAGGCTCTGACAATGCCACCGTCGTGAAATGGGCGACGCGGCTGACGCTGCGCATGGCGCAGCTGCCCGACCTCAGCCATGTGGTGTCTGACGCCGGCGCCACCGGCACGGCGGCCTACATCAACGTAGACCGCAACACAGCCTCGCGCGTGGGCGTGACCGCCTCGGCCATTGATGACACGCTGTACAGCGCCTTTGGCCAGCGCATCGTTTCGACGATTTTTACCGAAACCAACCAGTACCGGGTGATTCTGGAGGCCATGCCCGACGCGCTGGCAACGCCCGCGTCTCTGGGCGACCTGCAGTTGATGACCAGCGCCGGCGGCACCACGCCGCTGTCATCTTTGGCGACCATTGCCGAGCAGCCCGCGCCGCTGCAAATCACCCATGTGGCGCAATACCCGGCCACCACGCTGGGCTTTGACACGGCGCCCGGCGTGTCGCTGGGCAAGGCGGTGGACGAGATCCGGCAGGCGGCCAAAGACATTGCCATGCCTGGCAGCGTGAGCCTGACGTTTCTGGGCGCAGCGGCCGCCTACCAGAACTCACTGGCCAGCCAGCTATGGCTGATCTTGGCGGCCGTGATCTGTGTCTACATCGTGCTGGGCGTGCTGTATGAAAGCTATGTCCACCCGCTGACGATTCTCTCGACCCTGCCCTCGGCCGGTGTGGGCGCGCTGCTGGCCTTGATGCTCAGCGGCTCTGACCTGGGCGTGATCGGCATCATCGGCATCATCCTGCTGATTGGCATCGTGAAAAAGAACGCCATCATGATGATCGACTTTGCGATCGACGCCGAGCGCAACGAAGGCAAGTCGGCGCAGGAGGCGATTCACCAGGCCGCGCTGCTGCGCTTTCGGCCTATCCTGATGACGACGCTGGCCGCGCTGTTTGCTGCCGTGCCGCTGATGCTGGGCTGGGGCGAAGGCGCCGAACTGCGCCGGCCGCTGGGCCTGGCGATTTTTGGCGGGCTGATTTTCAGCCAGCTGCTGACGCTGTTCACCACGCCGGTGATCTACCTGGCGTTCGACCGGCTGGGGCAGCGCTTCGGGCGCAAGGCGCGGGTGGAGGCTGTCGTTGTCTGATTTTTAT
The DNA here is from genome assembly GCA_023259235.1 of Polaromonas sp. Classification (GTDB taxonomy): domain Bacteria; phylum Pseudomonadota; class Gammaproteobacteria; order Burkholderiales; family Burkholderiaceae_C; genus Polaromonas. Next base: position 1,942 of record JAHFQQ010000238.1, read on the forward strand.
GTTTTTTATGGCATTTCCACTTGCCCTGCTTGCGCAACCAGCTATTTAATTAGTAGCAGTTTTCGCTGCTTGCACCTGCTGACCCGGGGTAGCCCGGCGGCTAGTAACTTTCTTTTGCTTCGCCAAAAGAAAGTCACCAAAGAAAAGGCGCCCCGGCTGTCTGGGTCCCCGCGCTTCGCTACGGGCAACCTGCGCTGCCCCGCAAAAACGGGGGTCGGCGCAAACTCGCTTCACTGCGTTGCGCTCAAACAGCGCGCCGCCCTGATCCCGTTTTTGCGAAGCACCACAGGCCCAGACAGAACGGGGAAATCGGGGAATGAATACCGGGCAGCCGAGCAGTCAAACAACCCTAGCCCGAAGACATCAGCCATTAACACTATCAATTCAATAGCTGGTTACGCATATATGACGTGCGCAAATGGCACTTTTGACGCACAAGCACTAGTTGCGGCATTCGTTCGCGCATCCGCAAACCCCGTTCTGGCTGGGCCTTTGAGCGCCAGAAAAAACGGGATCAGGGCCGCGCGCTGTTTGAGCCGAAGGCGAGTTTGCGCGGACCCCCGTTTTTACTGGCGCTCAAAGGTTGCCCAAAGCGAAGCACAGGGACCCAGCCAGCCGGGTCGCGTTTCTTTTGCTTACTTTTCTTTGGCGAAGCAAAGAAAAGTAAGTCGCCCGCCGGGCGAGACCGGCCCCGGAATCAAGAACAACCAACAAAACTCAAGACATTCCGGGGGAAGCAGGCCATGAACCTTTCCTCGCCCTTCATCCGCCGCCCCATCGGCACGGTGCTGCTGACCATAGGCATCGCGCTGGCTGGAATTGGTGCGTTCTTCGTGCTGCCGGTCTCACCCCTGCCGCAAGTCGATTTTCCTGTCATCTCGGTCAGCGCCAGCCTGCCCGGCGCCAGCCCCGACACCATGGCCAGCAGCGTGGCCACGCCGCTGGAACGGCACTTGGGCGTGATCGCAGGCGTCAACGAAATGACGTCCAACAGCGGCACCGGCTCGACCCGCATCAGCCTGCAGTTCGACCTGAACCGCCAGATCGACTCGGCCGCGCGCGAGGTGCAGGCCGCCATCAACGCCTCCCGCGCCGACCTGCCCGCCACGCTGCGCAGCAACCCGACCTACCGCAAGGCCAATCCGGCGGCCGCGCCCATCATGATCCTGGCGCTCACGTCCAGGACGCGCTCGCCAGGGCAGATCTACGACGAGGTGTCCAATCTGGTGCAGCAAAAAGTCGCCCAGGTCTCTGGCGTGGGCGATGTCGAACTGGGCGGGGGCTCGCTGCCGGCCGTGCGCGTCGAGTTGCTGCCCTATGCCCTCAACAGCTATGGCCTGAGCATGGAGGACGTGCGCGCCGCGCTGCAGGCGGCCAATGCCAACCGGCCACGCGGCGCCATTCAGGGCAATGGCCAGCGCCTGCAGATCTACGCGGCCGGCGACACCGCCAGCGGCGGGCTGCATGCCGCCGACTACCGCGACCTGGTCGTGGCCTGGCGCAACAACGCCGCCATTCGCCTGCAGGACGTGGCCACGGTGCGCGACGGCGTCGAGGACACCCGCACCATGGGCCTGTTCAATGGCCAGCCGGCCGTCATCGTGCTGATCACGCGCCAACCCGATGCCAATGTAATCGAAACCGTGGACGGCGTGCGCGCGCTGCTGCCCGAGTTGCAGGCAGAGCTGCCGCAGGACGTCGAGCTGCACGTGGCCTCGGACCGCACGCTGTCGATTCGCGCCTCGCTGCGCGAGATCGAAATCACTTTGATGATCTCGATTGCGCTGGTGGTGCTGGTGGTCAGCGCGTTTTTGCGCAGCGCACGGGCCACCTTCATCCCGGCCGTGGCGACGGTGGTTTCGCTGCTGGGCACGTTTGGCGTGATGTACCTGCTGGGCTTCAGCCTGAACAACCTGAGCCTGATGGCGCTCACGGTGGCCACAGGCTTCGTGGTCGATGACGCCATCGTCGTGCTGGAAAACACCAGCCGGCACATCGAGGCCGGCATGGACCGCTTCAAGGCTGCGCTGCTGGGCGCGCGCGAAGTGGGCTTTACCGTGCTGTCGATCAGCCTGTCTCTGGTAGCGGTGTTCATTCCGCTGCTCTTCATGGGCGGGCAGACCGGCCGTCTGTTTCGTGAATTTGCCGTCACGCTGTCGGCCGCTGTGCTGATCTCGCTGCTGATTTCGCTCACCACCACACCCATGATGTGCGCCTGGCTGCTCCAGCCTGACCCCAAAGGCAAGCCACCGGGCCGGGTTTCCCGTGCATTTGAAAGCGGATACAACCGTTTGCTGCGAACCTATGAAATTTCGCTCAATTGGGCGCTGGGCAGCAAGCTGCTGGTGATGCTGCTGCTGGCGGCCGTCGTCGGGCTCAATGTCTACCTGTATATCTCTGCGCCCAAGGGGTTTTTTCCGCAGCAGGATACGGGGCAGATCAGCGGCGGCCTGCGTGCCGACCGCAGCATCTCCTTCCAGGCGATGCAGGGCAAGCTCAAGGAGCTCGTCGACATCATTCACAAGGACCCTGCCGTTGACACCGTAGTGGGTTTTACCGGCGGTTCGCGGGCGGGGGGCGGGTTCATCTTCCTCAGCCTCAAGCCGGTTGGCCAACGCAGCGAAACCGGTCTTGCCGTGATTGCCAGGCTGCGGCCGCAACTGGCGCGCGTGACCGGCGTCACCCTGTTCCTGAATCCCGTGCAGGACATTCGCAGCGGCGGGCGACAAAGCAATTCAACCTACCAGTACAGCCTCAAGAGTGACAACGCGGCCGACCTGAGCCAATGGGCGACGCGGCTGGCCGAGCAGATGAAGGTGGAGCCGGCGCTGATCGACGTGGATACCGACCAGCAGGAAAACGGCGTCGAAACCATGGTCAAAGTGGACAAGCAAAGCGCAGCTCGCCTGGGACTGAGTTCGCGCGATGTCGATAACGCGCTTTACGACGCTTTTGGCCAGCGCCAGGTCGCCACCGTTTACAGCGAGATCAACCAGTACCACGTCATCATGGAAGTGGCGCCACGCTACATCCGCAGCCCCGAGTCGCTCAAGGACATTTATGTGCCATCCAAGGGCGGAGCGGGCACCA
>JAHFQQ010000239.1 GCA_023259235.1 Polaromonas sp.
AGTCGGTGCGCACCATCGCCACGGTGCAGTCGGCTCAGGAACTCGGCGCGCTCGAGGTCACACTCAGCGACGGCCGGCGCATCCGCCTCGACCAGGTGGCTGCCGTCAGCGACACGGTGGCCGAGCAGCGCTCGACCGCGCTGCTGAATGGCAAAACGGTGGTCGGCTTCGAGATCACGCGTTCGCGCGGGGCGAGCGAGGTGGATGTGGCAAAGGGCGTGCAGATCGCGCTGGGCAAGCTCCAGACCGAGCACCCCGACGTGACCGTCACCGAGGCGTTCAACTTCGTCGATCCGGTGATCGAGAACTATAACGGCTCGCTGGCGCTGATGGTTGAAGGCGCCATCCTGGCGGTGATCGTCGTGTGGTTTTTCCTGCGCGAGTGGCGCGCCACCTTCATCTCGGCCGTTGCGCTGCCGCTGTCGATCATCCCGACTTTCGCGGTGATGCACCGGATGGGCTTCACCGTCAACGTGGTCACGCTGCTCTCACTGTCTCTGGTGGTCGGCATCCTGGTTGACGACGCGATCGTCGAGATCGAAAACATCATGCGCCACCTCGGCCAGGGCAAGTCGCCCTTCCAGGCGGCGCTGGAGGCGGCTGACGAAATCGGGCTGGCGGTGATCGCGACCACCTTTACCTTGATCGCGGTGTTTTTGCCCACTGCCTTCATGGACGGGGTTCCGGGCAAGTTCTTCGTGCAGTTCGGCTGGACCGCGGCGATCGCGGTGTTCTTCTCGCTGGTGGTGGCGCGCATGCTCACGCCGATGATGGCCGCCTACATCCTGAAAGCCCCGAAGAAGCCGCATGCCGAGCCGCGCTGGATGAAGTGGTACCTGCGCCTCGCGGCCTGGTGCCTGAAGCACCGCTTGTGGACGCTGCTGGGCACGGTGGTGTTCGCGGTGGGCTCGTGCACGCCGCTTTTCATGGGCAAGATCGCCGGGGGCTTCATCCCGCCCGACGACCTGTCGCAGACCCAAGTTTACATCTCGCTGCCGCCCGGCAGCACCTTCAGGCAGACGCTGGCCGTGGCCGAGCAGGCGCGCGAGATCGTGCAGAAAAATCCGCACGTGAAGATGGTCTACACCGCGGTGGGAGGCGGCAAGGCGGGCGGTGATCCGTTCATGGTGTCGGGCGCCGCCGAGGCGCGCAAGGCCACGCTGACCATCAACCTCACGCCGCGCGCCGAACGCCGCGGCACCACCAAACAGATGATCGAAGGTGATTTGCGCCGCTCTCTCGAAGCAGTGCCCGGAGCACGCCTGAACGTCGGCTTCGGCGGCTCGTCGGAGAAGTTCATGCTGGTTCTCGCCGGCGAGGACGGTGAGGCGCTGAATGCCCATGCCACGCTGGTCGAGAAGGGGTTGCGCAGCATTCCCGGCATCGGCGCGGTTACGTCGAGTTCGAGCCTGCAACGGCCCGAGCTGGTGGTGCAGCCCGACAACGCGCGCGCCGCCGACCTGGGCGTGACCTCGGCGGCGATTGCCGACACGCTGCGCATTGCGACCGCCGGCGACTATGACCAGGGCCTGGCCAAGCTCAACTTCTCGCAGCGCCAGATCCCGGTGGTGGTGCGCCTGCCCGACGTTGCCCGGCAAGACCTGCAATTGCTCGAGCGGCTGGCGATCCCCGGCGCGCGCGGACCGGTCGCGCTGGGCAACGTGGCCACGCTCGCCATCGACAGCGGGCCGGCGCAGATCGACCGTTACGACCGGCGGCGCAACGTCAACTTCGAGATCGAGCTCAACGGCCAGCCGCTCGGGAAAGTCCAGGCTGAGGCGGATGCACTACCCAGCCTGGCCAATTTGCCGACCGGCATCACCAAGGCCGCGGTCGGCGATGCCGAGGCGATGGGTGAGCTGTTCTCGAGCTTCGGCCTGGCCATGCTCACCGGCGTGCTGTGCATCTACATCGTGCTGGTGCTGCTCTTTCATGCCTGGGTGCAGCCGGTCACGATCCTGACGGCGCTGGCGCTGTCGATACCGGGCGCGATCCTGGCCCTTTTCATCACCCGCACCGATCTGACCATGCCGTCGATGATCGGCATGATCATGTTGATGGGCATCGCCACCAAGAACTCGATCCTGCTGGTCGAGTACGCGATCATGGCGCGCCGCGATCACGGTCTGAGCCGCGGGGATGCGCTACTCGACGCCTGCCACAAGCGCGCCCGCCCGATCGTGATGACCACCATCGCCATGGGTGCGGGCATGCTGCCGATTGCGATCGGCTTCGGCACCGACCCGAGCTTCCGCGCGCCAATGGCAATCGTGGTGATCGGCGGGCTAATCACCTCCACCTTCCTGAGCCTGCTGGTGATCCCGGTGGTGTTCACCTACGTGGACGATGCGGTGCAGGCCCTGGGCCGCCTGTTCCGGCGCGATCATGCTGGCCATTCCATTAGCGCGATCCGCACGCCGCAAACTGTCCGGATCGGGGAAACACATTAGTACTGCACCCTCGGACGCATTGCATCCTGAAACGGCAGACATAATGATCTGTGTCCACAACCAGCAAGACCATGACCGCCCGGTCAACCATTGCCCCGCCCCCGCGCAGCACCTACCGCCACGGTGACCTGCGGCACGCGCTGCTCGAGGCCGGCATCGAGCTGGCGCGCAGTGGGGGGCCCGCTGCGGTGGTACTGCGCGAAGCCACGCGGCGCGCAGGGGTGGCGCCCAACGCAGCCTACCGGCACTTCGCCAGTCGGGAAGCCCTGCTGCAGGCGTGCGCGCGGCCGCCCTGTCGGCGGTGGCCAAGGCGATGGAAGACGAACTGTCCACCTCGCCAGGCAATCTGTCACCCGCCGACTTTGCCCGCGCCAGCCTGCGCGCGGTCGGCACCGGCTACCTGCGTTTTGCCCAGGCTGAGCCTGGCTTGTTTCGCGCCGCTTTCGTGGCCTCGGGAGATTTTCAGCAAGCCACGCCCGACCCGGCTAAAGCCGGCCCGGGCGGCCTGAACCCGTTTGAACTGCTGGGTGCCGCACTCGACAAACTGGTGCAGGCCGGCGCACTACCGCCCGAACGCCGTCCGGGCGCGGAATTCCTGGCCTGGTCTGCCGTGCACGGACTGGCCATGCTGGTCATTGACGGCCCACTCGGCAGCGCCATCGGGCCGCAGATGCAGCAAGTCGGGCAACGGCTGCTGGATATGGTGGAGAAGGGGCTTTAGGTCCGAAGTCTTGATGGGAATAGGGCGTTAGCCCTCAGCGCAGCGGCTTGGCCACCAAGCCGATCAGCAGCCCCTGCGGCGTGACGGTGATGCTGCCCGGCTCCAGCCCCAGGCCATCAGGCAGCGCCAGATCCTGCGGGCGCAGCTGGTGCAGAACGACTTCGTGCAGGGTCTGCTCGGCCAGTGCGGGCCCGTACGCATTGAGCAGTTCGGCGGGGCCCGGAGGCAGGCCGGCAAAATACAGTGAATTGACCCGCAGATGGTGCGCGCGCAGGGTCCGGTCGCTGGCTTCATAGCGCAGCGCAAAATCCAGATCGAACTCGCCGGCATAGCTGCGCCCCAGCGCCGGGCCGACCGCTTGCACCACCATTGCGCAACCCAGGCGGTTCAGCTCGGGCAGCAGGCGCAGACGCGGCGCCTGCACATCGATATCGAGCAGCCCGCGCACGACTGGATAGCGCCGCGGGAAGCGCCGCGCCACGGCCTGCTGCAATTGTTCAACGGACACCTTGTAGCCGGGCTCGCCGCGCACCCCCGGTGAGGCCGAACAGGCGGTTCCGCCCAGCGCCAGCGCGCCGGTCGCCATCAACAACAGCCTGCGTTTCATTCATGTCCTTCCGTTGAAGCTGTGCATTGTGCGCCAGACAAATCAGGGGCGTGAACCGGTTGCAGCGCGGCTCCCCGCGGAAATTGACTCTGGCCGGGACCTGACCCCCAATCCCTCGGGAAAAAAATATGGGCGTCCAGACAAGGTAACTCGTCTCTGGTATCTTCTGCGGACCTGCCAGTGCGGCGGGTGATCTCGATCAGACTCCTTGCGAAAACCCGAAAAACTGGCGTGGGAACAACCGGCTCCACATTGCGAAGCATCCCAAAGAGCATCGAATCGGCAGCCCGTCCGGTAAATCATTTTCCAATGACGCAGAAATATCAAGTGCCAACCACATCCAAAAATTACCACTCATCGTCAAGACTGCTATTACTCTGCTGCGCAACCGTTTGCCTGTGGATTATTTTGGCAGCCTTGATAAATGAATCTCAATTGAATGACAGCCTTGAACAATTCATTTGGGGACAAGGTTTTGAGTGGGGATACTGGAAGCATCCGCCGCTGACTTCATGGCTGATGTGGGCCTGTTTGCATTTCTTTGGGCCAAGCTATCTGTGGACTTATGCTCTTTCAGCGACGTTGACCTGCCTCACCATCACACTGACCTGGAAAGCTGCACAGATACTCTTTGATTCTGACGTAGCGAATTTGACCGCCTTGCTATTCACGTTGCATTACGGTTTCACGCGCAGGGCGCAGGTCTACAACCACAATACGGTATTGATTTTCTTCGTTGCGCTGACGGTCTTGCTTACCGTATTGGCACTGAGAGAGAAAAAATATTGGCAATGGCTTTTGGTTGGACTCGCCGCGGCGCTGTCGATACTGACGAAATATCAGGCTGCAGTACCGATCATGGGCATACTTGTCGCCATCGGCCTGTCCGGTGAATTGAAAAAATCCTCGAAGGGCCTTTTCATCGCAACAATTACGGCATTGTTCGCGGTTACCCCACACATTTTATGGTCTGCCAAGAATCACTTTGAGACCGTCACATACGCCATGCATTATGTAGATGACTCCGAATTTTCACTGCGTCTGAATAGCCCCGGCGCCTTCTTTGTCAATCAACTCAAGTTCTACCTGCCCACCATCTTTTTCGGACTGGCGCTTTGGGCAGTGAAGGTGGTCAACAGGGAAGAAACCAGAAACCCGCTGGCACAGGTCAACCAAATTCAGCGGGCCTGGTTAATCGGACTGATTGGTTTTCCTTTAGTGTTTATTGTTTTCATTGCCCTG
>JAHFQQ010000011.1 GCA_023259235.1 Polaromonas sp.
ACGCCCAGCGCAGTGCCGATCGCCCGTTGCGTCACCCTGATCGGAAAAGCCTCAACCTTTCGCTGGCTCAGGATCGCCACGGTGACCGCTATCCAATAAAGATGATGGTCAGGCCAGAGCCATTGAAACACTCCCGCAGCGCTCAGGCACAACCCAAGTCTGAATGTGTATTGCCAGCCCGATAGATGGCTCAAGGAGCGCGTCCAGCGCGTGAATTTTTGCGCGGCCGTTGCCGTCGATGTGGCGGCGGCGGCACCTGGATTATTGCGTCGGTGCACGCACAACCATGTGCCAAGCAACAAACTCAGGAGGGATGCCCAAAGTGCGCCGGCAACAATCAGAAAGAGAAGCCACGCAGGATTTGCCAAGGCCTGTGCCACGTTGCTGATAATGATCAGAAACAGAACAAAGCGCATCATCGCGGCCACCATGGGTCGGCTATACCCCCCAATCGTTGCCGCCACGCACGCGAGCAGGACCACCAGCACATCGGTGAGCCAGCCATTGCCAACCACAAGGGCGGCTGCAATCGAAGCGGCAACAGCTACCAGGAACGCCGAAATCAAGCCTTGCAACTGGACTTTCGGGCTCGATCCAGGCCTCACCCCGGCGACCGCCAGCGCGCCTACTGATGCCGTCAGGCCCAAAGGAAGTTGCCCCAGCGCAGCGGCGAAAACAATTGGCGCAATCATGCCGATGCCGGAGGCGAGAACTTCCGCCATTTCCACCTCAACGTCTTGCGACCAGTGGAGCGCCTTCACCAAATGTGCCTTTCCGTTCTGCATCTGCGACTTCCAGAAGCAATTCTTGCCTGTAGCCCCCGTATCTATTGCATAATATGCTATTAAATACAGAGCAACCAGAGCGCTTTCCGGTTCGCCCGCTTTGACAGTTCCCCGGCACTTTCCTTGCGGTCGCGGTAGCGGCCCCAAAAAACAGTGGGGACTTCCGTCAGACCCGCCGCCCCTGCGCGTCAATCACCGCTTCACCATCTTCCTTCGTAAAGGCGCCAAGCTGCCGCTGCGGCAAAATTTCCAGCACGGCCTCGGAGGGACGGCACAGGCGCGTGCCCAGGGGCGTGACGACGATGGGGCGGTTGATGAGGATGGGGTGCGCCAGCATGTAATCGGTCAGCTCGTCATCGCTCCACTTTGGATTATCCAGGTCCAGTTCCTTGTAGATTGCTTCCTTGGCGCGCATGACATCGCGCACCGGCGTGCCGATCGCGGCGATCAAGGCCAGCAGCTCAGCGCGGCTGGGTGGTGTTTCCAGGTAATGGATGACGCGGGGCTCGACACCCGTGTTGCGAATCAGCGCCAGCGTGTTGCGCGAGGTGCCGCACCTGGGGTTGTGATAGATCGTGATGTCGGTCATTGGGCAATCCTTTCAGTCTGCACTGCCGGCAAGTTGCAGGAGCCGGTCCACGCCTGTCGGCTCGTCTTTCAGCAAGGGAACCACGGCGTAGCGGCGGACGTGCTGGCCAGGCACCCAGGAGTTGTTCCTCGATGCCCTTGGGCACGGCGCCGGGCAACACACCGCGCAGCCGGCCGACGATGCGTTCGCGGCAGGCTTGCGCAGCGCCCTGGGGAATAAACTTTCGTCGCCGCGGCGGCTGCCCGGCTCAGCCGCAGTTGCCGCCGCTGCAGCAATGACTCTCTGCTTTTATTTCCACAACCGGCTTGGAAATTCCGGCCCAGCGGGCCAGATCGCTGCGGACCGGATAGCTGCCGGCCAGCGCCAGCTCACCGTCCACCAGAATCACCGGCAAGGCTTGCTCGCCCGAGAGCTTCAGCAGGTCTTTGACGACCGCATTTTCGGCAAAAGCGGTAGGCTGCTGCGCCAGGTTGAAGCGCTCGATCAGCGCGCCTTTTTTCTGGGCCCAGTCCACATCGGCTGAAAAGTTGACCAGTTTCGGATCAACATCGCCACCGCTAACACCCATGCTGCTGCTCATGGCCGGATCAAAAACCTGAATCTGTTTCATTTGAAAATTCCTTGAAAAAACTGAAAACCATGGTAAAAAAACCTTTGCGTTCAAGCTGCGCTTTCAGCGCGCAGCACAAACCGCCAAGGCGCTATTGACGAGACACTGCTCGGGTCGGCCCGCGCAACACTCTTCGGTGAGGTAGCCGATCAGTTCCACCATCAGCGGCAGGTTCGCGCGATAGCGCTGGTACCTGCCTTCCTGCTCGACGGTCACCAGTTGCGCGTGCGTCAGCGCCTTCAGGTGAAACGACAAATTGGTGGGCGGCAGCCCGATCGTTGCGGCAATGTCTCCCGCCACCAGGCCTTGCGGCCCTTGCCTGACGAGCAGCCGGTACACATCCAGGCGCACCCCCGAAGAGAGGGATTCGAAAACGGTGACGGCTTTTTGCTGCTCCATAGATTGATTATTCAACTAACATTGAAATTATGTCAAGGGTAAGGCCATGCATTGCCTGCCAGCCATTTTGCGGGTCCGGCCCGGCAGCACAATACGGACATGATTGCAGAGACTCCCTCACCGATTTTTTCCGTTCAATCCTTGAGCAAGCGCTATGGCAGCAGCACCGTCGTTGACGATCTGTCGTTCAGCATCGCACCGGGGGAATGCCTGGGCGTGATCGGCCCCAATGGCGCCGGCAAAACCACAACCATCCGCATGTGCCTGGGATTGACGGCACCCGATGCCGGGACCATTTCCTATTTCCCGGGCGGCCCTGCCGCAACCGTGCTGCAGATGCCAAAAGACGCGCTGGCGATCAAGGAAAAACTTGGCGTGGTCAGCCAGTTCGACAGTCTGGACCCGGATTTTTCATGCGCCGAAAACCTGCTGGTGTTTGGCCGCTACTTCGGGCTGAAAGACGCGGTGATCAGGGCGCGCATCCCGGATCTGCTGGAATTTGCAGCGCTCACGCACAAGGCCGACGCCCCGCTGAGCGAGCTGTCGGGCGGGATGAAGCGGCGCCTGAGCCTGGCGCGCGCGCTGGTCAACGACCCGCATCTGCTGCTGCTGGACGAGCCCACCACCGGGCTGGACCCGCAGGCACGGCACCTGATGTGGGAACGCCTGCAGCGGCTGGTGCAGCAGGGCAAATCGATCCTGCTGACGACCCACTTCATGGACGAGGCCGAGCGCCTGTGCAACCGGCTGCTGGTGCTCGACCACGGCCGGAAAATGACCGAGGGCTCGCCGCGCGACCTGATCGCGCGCAACCTGGAGCCTGATGTGGTGGAAGTCTATGGCGCGGGGGCGCTGGAGCTGGCCGACTCGCCCCTGAAAGCGTTGGCCGCGCGCACCGAGGTGAGCGGCGAAACCGTGTTTTTCTACACCCAGGACGCCATGCCGCTGCTGACGGCACTGGCCAACCATCCGCAGCTGCGCACGCTGCATCGCCCGGCCAATCTGGAGGACCTGTTCCTCAAGCTGACCGGTCGCCAGATCAGGGAGGACGCATAGTGGAACATTCGCCGGATCCCCGACTGTCCAAAACCACGGACAGCCGAATCGCCTTATTTCGGCCGCCGCAACCGAGCTGGCGCTGGCTGCCGGTTTTTCGCCGCAACCTGCTGGTCTGGCGCAAGCTCGCCATTCCCAGCCTGGCCGGCAACATCGCCGAGCCGCTGATCACGCTGGTGGCCTTTGGCTACGGCCTGGGCGCGCTGGTCGGGCGGGTGACACAGGACGGCACGACCATGCCTTACATCCTGTTCCTGGCCAGCGGCTCGATCTGCATGAGCGCGATGAATGCCGCTTCGTTCGAGGCCTTGTACTCGGCCTTCTCGCGCATGCAGGTGCAGCGCACCTGGGACGGCATCATGAACGCGCCGGTGCGGCTGGACGACGTGGTGCTGGCCGAAATGCTCTGGGCGGCCTTCAAGGCACTTTTCACCAGCGTGGTGATTCTGCTCGTGATGCTGGCCCTGGGCATCAGCCACAGTCCGATGCTGCTGCTGGCATTGCCGCTGCTCGGGCTGGCGGGCATTGTGTTTTCCAGCATTGCGCTGATTTTCAACGCGCTCGCCAAGGGCTATGATTTTTTCACCTATTACTTTTCGCTGTTCCTCACGCCCACCATGTTCCTGAGCGGCGTGTTTTTCCCCCGCGACCAGCTGCCGCGCGTGCTGCGCGCGATCTCCGATGTGCTGCCGCTGACGGCTGCGGTGGAACTGATACGCCCGCTGTTTCTCGGCCAGTGGCCGGCCCGGGCAGCGCAGAACCTGGCGGTGCTGGTGGCGTATGCGGTGCTGGGTTTCTGGCTCGCGCTGGCGCTCACGCGCAAGCGTTTCCGGAACTAAGTGTCCGGGTTGGCCGCCAGCAAACCGCTGCTCAATTCACGGCAAAGCAGTACAGCAGCCCGGCACCACCCGTGGATTTGAGCCCATCCATGCTGCACCCGCGCGTGGCGTGCGCGGCATTCCATGATTTCATTGGGGCCGACTCGTCCGTCCCCATCCGGTCATGGTGGCCGACCACGGCCGAGCCGTCCGTGCTGCTGGTCCAGTTGCGGCAGGTGGTGTCGGCGGCCGACATGTCAATGCGGCCATCCGCGGTGGAACCGGTCAGGATATCGTGCCGGTTCACCGGATCACCCCGGCCACTGATGACTTCGCCTTTTTCCGTCAGCGCGTTCTGCTTGTTGAGCTTGTTGTCGGGGCCGTGCAGGTCGTCCACGCTGGTGGCCACCACCACGCCCTTGGCGTTTTGCCACGGGCCGCGTCCGATGCGGTCGCGTGCATTGACCGCCGGGGAACCGTCGCTGGCCCTGCTGCTGAGGTAGGCATGCCAGGTCTTGCCGCCGGCATTGGCAGACGCGGCAAGCCTCTGGCAGTAGGCATCGGCACCGGCAAGACCGCCGAAATCGGCACCCTTGCCGGGGTTGACGCTGGTCACAAAAAAACTCATCGGGCTTTGCGAGGTCGACGACATTGGCGCACAGCTGCCAAGCGCGGCAGCCGCGGCCAGGAGGACAAGTTTATTGCGTAGCTGCATGGTTGTTTCCTGGAGTGGTGGGGGCGCAGCAGTGGTTGCGCCACTGCACGATACTCCGACTGCCCGGACGATTCAAGCGGGCATCCGCCGGACCCCACCTGGCCACCGCACAGAAGGCGCCACGGACAAGCAAGACAAGACCGAAGCCCAATATCATTTTGCGTATATCGCTACTATTTACGTGGCACCTGGCGCGTGACCAGCTCAGAGATTGAAGAAAACCGTCTCTTTGCCGTGCGCGCTGGCCTGCAGGTGGATGTCAAAGCGGTAGGCCACGCCAGCGCCGCTGCTTTCGCGTCTGGCGATCAGCGTGGCGCGGCGTTCGGCGGGCACGCTGGCAAGCACGGCGTCCTGGCTGTTGGCGGCGGCTTCGTCGTCAAAATAAATTCGCGTGAAGACATGCGCCAACAGGCCGCGCAGGGTCACGCACACGTCGATGAACGGCGCCTGGCCGGGCGCGGCGGCGGCCGGCTTGACGGTGTGAAACTCAAAATGGTTGCCCGGTAGCGTGCCGGTGCCGCAGCGACCAAAGCCGCTGAAGCCTTTGGCCTCGGCGTCAAGCAATGAGGTGACGCTCTGCCCGCTGGCATCGAGCTGGCTGATCTCGATCAGCGCGTCCATCACGGTCTGGCCGGCACCGTCATGGACCTGTCCGGTGATCCGGATGTGCTCGCCTTGGGCATGCGGCTGCGCCAGCACTGGGGTAAACAGGCTTTTCAGATCGTACCCATACTGCGTTGGCGCGAGGCCGTAGGCAAAATAAGGGCCGACGGTTTGCGACGGGGTCTGTCTGAGTTTGCTCATGATGCGGCCTTGCCTATTCAAAGCGCGTGCCCAGCGGGCCGCGCAGCACGATGTCAAACACATAGCCCAGCGCAAAGTCGGGCTCGGTCACCTCCAGGCTGAACCTGGACACCATGAGCGCGCGAGCGTCCTCGGGCACGCCCTGGTAAATCGGGTCGTACGCCAGCAGCGGGTCGCCGGGAAAATACATCTGCGTCACCAGGCGGCTGGCAAAGTAGTCGCCAAACAGGGAAAAGTGAATATGGTTGGGCCGCCAGGCATTCGGGTGGTTGCCCCACGGATAGGCGCCGGGCTTGACGCTCTTGAAGCTGTAGCGGCCCTCCCCGTCGGTCAGGCAGCGGCCTGCACCCAAAAAGTTGGGGTCCAGCGGCGCGTCGTGCTGGTCAACCTTGTGCGCATAGCGGCCGGCGGCATTGGCCTGCCAGACCTCGACCAGCGCATGGCGTACCGGCTTGCCGTCTTCGTCGGTGACACGACCGGCCACGATGATGCGCTCGCCCAGTGGCTCGCCGTTCTTGCTGGCATTTCTTGTCAGGTCGTGGTCGAGCGGGCCAAGCTGGTCGGCCCCATACACCGGGGCTCGGCGCTGCGCCAGCCCCTGCGCCGTGGGCACCAGCGCGTGCCTCGGGGCACGCAGCAGCGTCGATTTGTAGCCCGGGGAAACAAGGGGTGGCTGGCTGCTCCAGTCGCGCGGGGCGAGCGCGACGGTGCGGCTGGGCAATTCTGGCTTCATCTGTGTCTCCGCGGGGAAGTGGCGATGCGGCTAGTTTATGGAGTTCGCGGGATTTGTGTCGGGTGATTGCATTTCATGCACCGCAAACCGCGTGGTCAATTCGTCCAGGCCGAGTTCCGCCAGCACCTGTCGCAGGCGCGCCCGCGCAGCGTGCTCTTTTGCCTGATCGGGGGATGCCGGGCGGCTGGCCAGAATGAGTTCGTTCTTCATCGAATGCTCCCAGCCCACCAGTTCGGTCACCGTCACCTGATAGCCGCTTGCCTCCAGTTGCAGGCAGCGCAGCACGTTGGTGATCTGGCTGCCAAACTCGCGCGCGTGCAGCGGGCGCCGCCAGAGTTCGGCCAGCGGGGTCCTGGCGCTTGAAAAGGCCCTGTTTCTTTTCAGCACGCCGGCCACCTCGGCCTGGCAGCAAGGCACCAGCACCATGTGGCGAGCCTGTTTGGCCAGCCCAAAGGCAATCGCATCATCGGTGGCGGTGTCGCAGGCATGCAGGGCCGTCACGATATCCACGGTGGGCGGCAGCTCCGCCGAGGCGGTGGCTTGCCGAACCGAGAGATTCAGGAACGACATGCGCACAAAGCCCAGGCGGGCGGCGAGCGCGCGCGACTTTTCCACCAGCTCGGTGCGGGTCTCGATGCCATGGATATGCCCCGCCATCTCTTGCCCGCAGTGCGCCACATTGAAAAACAGGTCGTAAAGAATGAAGCCGAGATAGGACTTGCCGGCACCGTGGTCGGCCAGCGTGAAACTCCGGCCATTGGCAGACACCTCTTCAAGCAGTGGCGCGATGAACTGGTAGAGGTGATGGACCTGCTTGAGCTTGCGCCGGGTGTCCTGGTTGAGCCGGCCCTCGCGCGTGAGGATATGCAACTCCTTGAGCAGCTCGATCGATTGACCGGGCCGAATCTCTTCAATGACCTGGGCGGCCAGGGCAGACGCCTGGCGCGCTGGCCTGGCGGCGCGTGGTGGACGGGGAGTTTGCATGGCCCTCCAGTCTAGCGCGCCGCCGCCTTTTCACGGCCACGGCCTGCCAACGGCCCGACCGAGTTGCCGCCATCTTATATTGCACGCAATTTAATTGTGTGCTACAATACTGCCATGCCAGATAAAACCAACCGCGCCGATGCCATGCTGCAACTGGACCACCAGCTCTGCTTTGCGCTCTATTCCGCCTCGCTGGCAATGACCAAGATCTACAAGCCGCTGCTCAACGAAATCGGCCTGACCTACCCGCAGTACCTGGCCATGCTGGTGCTGTGGGAGCAAGACGGCCTGATGGTGTCCGAGCTGGGCACGCGGCTCTTCCTGGATTCAGGCACGCTCACGCCCTTGCTCAAGCGCCTTGAATCGGCCGGGCTGATCTCGCGCGTTCGCGATGCGCAAGACGAGCGCCGCGTTCACGTCACCCTGACCACAGCGGGACGCAGGCTCAAGGCCAGGGCCGCAAAAATTCCGGACTGCATCATCAGTGCCACCCAGTACCCGGTGGCAGAACTGGTGGCGCTAACCACCCAGGTGCAGGCGCTGCGCCAGCGCCTGACCCCGCCGTAGCCGTACACCCGAATTCTGATTTTTCCACCCCGCTTCGCTCCCGAGGCATTTTTCTAAGGCAACACCATGACCACCAAACTCGACACAGTGCTTTACACCGCCCACGCCCACACCATCGGCGGGCGCGACGGCCAGTCCAAAACCGATGACGGCCGGCTGAGCGTCACGCTGAGCTCGCCCGGCACTGCCGGCACCGGCACCAACCCCGAGCAACTCTTTGCCGTCGGTTACTCGGCCTGTTTCATCGGCGCAATCAAGGCGGTGGCAGGCATGCAAAAAATCACCGTGCCTGAAGGCACCAGCATCGACGCCAGCGTCGATCTGGGCAAGATTCCGGCCGGTTACGGCATTGCCGTGCGGCTGGACGTGTCATTGCCCGGCATGGAGCGCGCCGCAGCGCAGGCGCTGATCGACGCGGCGCACCAGGTGTGCCCTTACTCCAACGCCACGCGCGGCAATATCGACGTAACGCTCGCACTGAAGTGATGACACGCGCGCCGGGATTCTCCCGGCGCGTTGAAACGCTACCACGAAGCTACTGTTTAGATAGCTGACAATGCCCTGTACATAATGGCTCAAGGCACTTTTCGTTCATAATTTGAAGCCCTTTCCGGATTACCGCGACAATAGGGTATGACTCACAAACGCCCGGCCGCGAGCGCTCCCGAAGCGGTGCATGCCTACGAAAAGCTCACCCCCGATGTGGTGCTCGATGCGCTGGCCAGCGCCGGCCTGGTGGGTGACGGTCGCCTGATGGCGCTGTCAAGCTACGAAAACCGGGTGTACCAGGTCCATCTGGAGAACCCCGTGGGCAGCGAAGAGCTGGCTGGCGACGTGGTGGTTGCCAAGTTTTACCGGCCGGGGCGCTGGAGCGATGCGCAGATTCTTGAAGAACACAGCTTCGCCGCCGAGCTGATGGCGGCCGAAATCCCGGTGGTGGGGCCGCTGGTACTGAACGGCTCGACCCTGAACCACTTCGGCGGCTTCAGTTTCAGCGTCTCGCCCAGCCGCGGCGGACGCCGGCCCGAGCTTGACAACCCCGAAGTGCTGGAGTGGATCGGCCGCTTCCTGGCGCGCATCCACACCGTTGGCAGTGCCAGGCCGTTTGCCTGCCGCCCGGCGCTCAACCTGCAAACCTTTGGCCTGGCTTCACGCGACGCGCTGCTGGCGGGCGGCTACTTGCCGCTGGACATGGAGTCGCGCTGGCTCAAGGCTTTTGAAGCAGCGATGGCGGTGGCGCAAGCCGTGTTTGAAAGCGTCGGCGAGGTGCGGCAGCTCCGCCTGCATGGCGACTGCCACCCCGGCAATATCTTGTGGACGCCCGAGGGCCTGCCGCTGGCGGGGCCGCATTTTGTGGACCTGGACGATGCACGAAGCGGCCCAGCGGTGCAGGACTTGTGGATGCTGCTGGCGGGCGAGCGCGCGCAATGCACGCGGCAACTGGGCGCGCTGGTCGATGGCTACGAGGAGTTTGCGGAATTTGACCGGCGCGAGCTGGCGCTGATCGAGCCGCTGCGCACGCTGCGCCTGGTGCACTACAGCGCCTGGCTGGCACAGCGCTGGCACGACCCGATTTTCCCCATCTACTTTCCCTGGTTCGGCTCCAGCGACTACTGGAAGGGCCAGGCCGACATGCTGGTGGAGCAGACCGAGGCCATGCAGGAGCCGCCGCTGGTGGTCTGAGCAGCAGGCCATCCCCTTTCAGTGTTTTTCTCGCGAACGACGTCCCTGCGCGCCGTCACGATCCAGCGCAGCTTGCGCAGGCTTATGCCGCGCGCGCGTGGCTGACGCGGTCGCCTTCGATGTTGGGCAGGAATGCCGTCAGCAAGCCCAGCAACGGCAGGTAAGCGCACAGGCGATAGACATATTCAATGCCGTGCGTGTCCGCCAGGCTGCCGAGCACCGCGGCGCCGATGCCGCCCATGCCGAAAGCAAAGCCGAAGAACATGCCGGAGACCGCGCCGACCTTGCCGGGCACGAGTTCCTGGGCGAACACCAGAATCGCCGAGAAGGCGGAAGCGAGGATCAGGCCAATCACGAAGGTCAGCACGCCCGTCCACATCAGGT
The DNA here is from genome assembly GCA_023259235.1 of Polaromonas sp. GTDB lineage: Bacteria > Pseudomonadota > Gammaproteobacteria > Burkholderiales > Burkholderiaceae_C > Polaromonas. Next base: position 10,128 of record JAHFQQ010000011.1, read on the forward strand.
CGGCATGGGGCAGCATCAGCGTGAACGGCGCAACGCCGAGAATGGAGCCCCAGATCACGCGCTTGCGGCCTATGCGGTCGCCGATGGGGCCGCCGAGCATGGTGCCGGCCGCCACCGCAAACAGGAACACGAAGAGATGCACCTGTGCCGACTGCACGGACAGGTGGAATTTGGCGATCAGGTAAAAGATGTAATAGCTGCTGAGGCTGGTCAGGTAAAAGTACTTGGAGAAGATCAGCACCAGCAGGACGAAAATGGCCCATGCCACGGTGCGTGGCGGCAAACTGCCCGGCACAGCGCTGCCGCTCTTTTTATTCTTGCTGGCGCTGCCCAGATGCTGCCGCTTGTACCAGCCGCCGATTTTCCACAGCACGGTCATCGCCAGCAGCGCGGCCAGCCCAAACCACGCAACCGCGTATTGGCCGCGCGGAATGATGATCCACGCGGCGAGCAGCGGGCCCACGGCGCTTCCGGTGTTGCCGCCGACCTGGAAGATCGACTGCGCCAGGCCATGCTGGCCGCCAGACGCCATGCGTGCGATGCGCGAGGATTCGGGGTGAAAGATGGAGGAGCCCGTTCCCACCAGCGCGGCCGCCAGCAGCACAACGCCAAAATTGGGTGCGATGGACAGCACCAGCAGTCCGATCAGCGTGGCGCCCATGCCGAACGCCAGGGAATAGGGCTTGGGGTGCTTGTCGGTATACAGGCCCACCACCGGCTGCAACAGCGAGGCGGTGATCTGGTAGGTCAGTGTGATCAGGCCGATCTGCGTGAAGCTCAGGCTGAACTCGCCCTTGAGCAGCGGATAGATCGCCAGGATCAGCGACTGGATCATGTCGTTGAGGAAGTGCGAAAAACTGATCGCGCCCAGCACCCGAAAGCGGGTCTGGTCATTTTTGTTCAGCGCTGCGGCGCTGGCCGCGATGCTGTTGTCCATGGGCGGGGCTCTGGTTTCTGCGGATTGGAGGCAAAGTCGCGAAAGCCTATCGTACGCGCGCATTGAACGCGCGTCTCGCGGGAACGCGAAGGTCACCTGCTTGAAATGGTCATGACGAGGCCTGACGAACAGGTCAGGCCGCCAGCGACGTCCCGGACAACCTTGCGCCGGCACCAAAAATGCCGGTAGCTGCGCCAGCTACCGACTCCTTGCAGGAAGATATCTCAGACCAGCAAGGCGTTGACGCGGCGCACATAAGCCGCCGGGTCCGCAGGCAGGCCACCTTCGGCCAGCAGCGCCTGGTCAAACAGGATGTGGGCCAGGTCGTCAAAATTCGCCGATCCGGCGCTGGCTTCGAGCTTTTTAACCAGCGGATGCCCGGCGTTGACTTCCAGAATCGGCTTGACTTCAGGCACCGGCTGGCCGGCCTGCTTGAGCATGCGCGCCAGTTGCGTGGACATGTCACCGTCCTGCACCACCAGGCATGCCGGCGAATCGACCAGCCGGCTGGTGGCGCGCACGTCGCCCGCCTTGTCTTTGAGCACCTCTTTCAACTGGTCCAGGATGGGTTTGAACTGGGTTTGCGCCTCTTCGGCAGCCTTTTTCTCGTCTTCGTCCTGCAGCTTGCCCAGATCGACCGCGCCCTTGGCGACCGACTGCAGCGGTGTGCCGTCAAACTCGTGCAGGAAGTTCAGCGCCCACTCATCGACGCGGTCGGCCATCAGCAGCACTTCGATGCCCTTCTTGCGGAAGATTTCGAGCTGCGGGCTGCTCTTGGCCGCCGCCAGCGTGTCGGCGGTTATGTAGTAAATGGCGTCCTGGCCGTCCTTCATGCGCGCCTTGTACTCGGCAAAGCTGACGCTGGTGGTGTCGGTGGTGGTGCTGGCAAAGCGCAGCAGCCTGGCCAGCCGATCCTTGTTGGCAAAATCCTCGCCCAGGCCTTCCTTGAGCACCGCGCCGAATTCGGTATAGAAAGTCTTGAACTTCTCCGGCTCGTTGGCGGCCAGGTCTTCAATCATGCTCAGCACGCGGCGCGTGTTGCCCTCGCGGATCGCCTTGACGGCGCGGCTTTCCTGCAGCAGCTCGCGCGACACGTTAAGCGGCAGGTCGGCTGAATCGACCACGCCTTTCACAAAACGCAGATAGGTCGGCAGCAGCGCCTGCGCGTCGTCCATGATGAAAACGCGCTTGACGTAAAGCTTGACGCCGGCGGCCTTGTCGCGCTGAAACATGTCCATCGGCGCCTTGGACGGGATGAACAGCAGCTGGGTGTACTCGGTAGCGCCCTCGACGCGGTTGTGCGTGGTGGCCAGCGGCGGCGCCTGGTCATAGCTGATCTGTTTGTAGAACTCGTCATAGTGCTCCTGCGTGATGTCCTTCTTGGGCCGTGTCCACAGCGCGGCGGCCTGGTTCACGGTTTCCCATTCACCGGTTTTGGCCATCGCGCCGGGCTGGTCGTTCTCGCCCTCTTTCCACTCTTCCTTTTCCATCAGGATGGGCAGTGAGATGTGGTCGGAATACTTGTTGATGATGCCCTTGAGCTTCCAGGCGTTCAGGTACTCGCCGGCGTCTTCCTTCAGGTGCAGGGTGACGCTGGTGCCGCGCTCGGCGCGTGCTATCTCGCTGACCTCGAATTCGCCGGTGCCGTCGCTGACCCAGCGCACGCCTTGAGCGGCGGGCAAGCCGGCGCGGCGGCTTTCAACCGTGATCTTGTCGGCGACGATGAAGCCCGAATAAAAGCCCACGCCGAACTGGCCGATCAGTTGCGCGTCGTTCTTCTGGTCGCCCGAGAGCTTGGCCATGAAGTCGCGCGTGCCGCTCTTGGCGATGGTGCCCAGATGGTCGATGGCTTCCTGCTGCGACATGCCGATGCCGTTGTCGGTGATGGTGAGCGTCCTGGCGGCCGAATCAAAACTCAAGCGCACCTTGAGTTCGGCGTCGTTTTCATAGACGCCCGCATCGTTCAAGGCCTCAAAACGCAGCTTGTCGCAGGCGTCGGACGCGTTGGAAATCAACTCGCGCAGGAAGATTTCGGGGTTGGAGTAGAGCGAATGGGTAACCAGCTTGAGGAGCTGGGCGACTTCGGCCTGAAAGGGGCGGGTTTGGGAATGGGATGGAGTTGACATGGGTTGAGTTTTAAATATGTATCAAAATTGTTGCAAATTCGCGTAAAGAACCGGGAGTGGCATCCTGGATGCGGTGCTGCTTACAGCTCGTCACGTCAGCCTGTTGTGTCTCTATTTGGTTTAAATTTAGTTGTTTTCAATGGCTTAGCGTGAAAAATTACCGGTTTTGATCTGGTGTTACAAGTACAAAACGTTGGATTTTAGAAGCGCTTCGTTACACTCCAATCACCTCGAAATTTATCTTGTTCTTTGTTTTCTTAACCAGGAAATTCATCATGAAAAAGCTTATTTTAGTCAGTGCCTTGAGTCTTGCCAGCCTACTTTCAGCCTCCGCTCGGGCAGAATCCACCTTCGTGAACCCCGCCGTTACGGGCTCCACTGCCACCGCACGGCTGGATTTTTCAATTGTCATCCCGCAGGTGCTGTTCCTGCGCGTTGGCAGTGCCGTTCCCATTGATGCCATCTCCTTTACCGTTCCGGGTGCCAATGTCGGCGACGCCAGCGTCATCGCTGGTGTTGGTGGCGACCTGACGGCGGGTGCCGTCACGGTGCGCGCTTATGGCAACGGTGGCAACATCAGCCTGAACTCGACTACCACCGGTGAGCTGGCCAATGCTACCGGCGAAACCATTCCCTGGAGCCAGATCAGCGTCGCTGCTGCAGCACTGCCAGGCCCGGGCACCGCCGGCTACACCAATGCTGCCATCACGCACCCCGCGTTCAACCTCGGAGCAACGGGCGGTGCCGGTACCGCGACAATTCTGCCCGCCACCAACAAGGTGGTACGCGTTGAAGGCCAATGGACCTACACCTACCTCAATACCAACGTGGTCGCTGCCGGCACCTACGGCACCAGCGCCCGCGCCGGCCGCGTCACCTACACCGCCACCCAGCTCTGATCGGTTGCAATCCGGCACACAATGATGCGCCAATGGCGGGTCCCTTTGTCCGTGGCCGACAACCAGGCGTAAAGTGACGTCCATGCGTTTTTTTTGCAAACCCGCTTCCCCCACTCGCTGCGCGGCCGTCTTATCCCTGCGTTCGGTGGCTCTGCTGGCCTTCGCGTTGGCGGCATCGTCCGCCAGCCAGGCCTACATAGTCACCATCACCGCCGGCACGAAAGCGCTGTTCCTGCAGGTCGGCTCCGGCACCATGTCGGGTGGCACCTTCAACTCGGGCGGCACGCCCGGCAACAACGCCACCATCAACAGCGTCAGCGTGACCGTTCCGGTCGCCAACCTCGGTGCTGGAACGCGTGCCATGACGACCAACAGCAACGTCACGGCGAGCCCCTGGGACGGCTACACGTTTTGCTCAGTGCCGGCGCAGGTTTATGTGGGCGGCTTTTTCCGCACCCCGGGGGCCTCGGCCAGCGCGACGCTTAGCACAAACGCGCCGAGCACACTAATCAATGGGGCCGGAGACACCATTCCGTTCAACACCATTTCCTGGATTTCCAGCGGCAACGGAGACAGCACCACCACCATACCGAGCGGCACCTTCGTCGGCGGGGCTGCGCAAACCTTGCTGAGCGTGGGGCACAACACCTGGTTTGAGAGCTGCCTGCAGTTCAACTACGCCAACAACCAGATCGTGCCCGCCGGCACCTTTTCCGGCCGGGTCAGCTACACCTTGACGGCACCCTGAATATGGCTAAACAACGCGCACGGCTTGTCCGTTTGACCCTTCGCGGTCTGCTGGCCGCCACTCTGCTCGGTGGCGCGGGCGTTTACGCCAACACCACCCGGGTGGACGACAGCGGCACGGTCGTGAACCAGGGCGTGGTGCAGATGCGCTGGAAGCAACTGGTCCCGGGGCGCGGCGCTGACAACACCGTGGAAGCCGGCGTGCGTGTGGCGTTGCGGCTCAACCTGGCGCGCTGGCTGAACCAGCCGGTACGCCTTTACATGGCGCTGACACCGGCACCGGGCGAGCCGGTCTATGCCGCATGGCGCACACAGGGCCGTCTGTTGCCCGGCAACCTGCGATCGGGCGGCCAGGCGCTCATTTTCGAGGGCACAGTCAACGCCGCACTGCTGGAAGAAACACTGGACCTGTCGCTCAGGACCGACGGTCGCGCGTTGACCACACCGCAAAACCTGCAATTCTATTTTGAGGTGGATACGCCATGAAGGACTGGTCTTGGGCTTTACCCGTCTGGCAAACCGCCGCGGCGGCAGCGCTTGCCTTGATGGGTCCTCTGCCCAGCGCGCTGGCTTCGGAATTTGCTGTTTCTGCGTCGCCGCCGCGTTTTGAACTGGCACTGAAGCCCGGCGAACACAGCCGCCAGGTGCTTGAAATTACCAACGCCTCGGCGCAAGCCACCACCCTCGGCATCAAGACCGCCGACTGGACTCTGGGCGCGGACAATTCCGTCGCGTTTCACGAGGAACTGCAACCCGGCAGTTGCCGACCGTGGGTTGCGCTCGAAAAACGCGAGCTCACTGTATCGGGCGGGCGAGCATACCGCTTTCGCTTTGAGATCAGCCCGCCATCGGATGCCAAGCCTGGCGAATGCCGATTCGCGATCATGCTCGAAGGACAGGAGCAGGTAGGCCACGCGGCAGGCGGCCTGGACTTCCCGTTCTCCGCACGCCTTGGGGTGGTAGTCTATGCGACGCTGGGGGGAGCAGTGCCCGAATTAAGCGTGGTGGGCTCGAGCGTGCAAAGCATTGAGGGCAAACCTACACCGGTGCTGAAAGTACACAATAGCGGCGCGGCGCATGGTCGGCTGGCAGGCTTTCTGTCCGGCACCGACGCCGCCAAAACCGAGCTTGAGTTCGCGCCGGCCAGCATGCCAATTCTTCCCGGGGAAACGCGCACAATTGCACTGACCGCGACACGTCCGGGCGACCCGGACACAGTGGTGCAAGTGCAGTTTCCGGTGACGATCAGTGGCAAGCTCGAGTGGGGCAACGGCCAGACGCAAAATATCGAGCAGCGCTTTGCGCCATGACGCGCCGCGCCCGCCAAGTTTTGCCAAGTGCCGTGGCGTTGCACTGTGCCCAGCTCGCCGGCATCGGCGCGTTACTGGCCGCCACCGGCGCGCTTGCGCAACCACCCACAACTGCTGCTGCCGCACCTGCACCCTATGTTGACCGGGTCATTGACGCTCTGACCCTGCCCGACGGTGATCTTGATCTCAAAGCCAGCGAATACAACACTGCCGGCTGGCCTCGAAGCTGGCGTGTTGATTACTCGCTCCTTTCACAAAGGGGCACGAGCGAGACGCGCTCGCACGCACTTGGCATTAGCGGCTTTCTGGACACGCCGAACCTTGGTGCCTGGTCGGTCAACGCCAACCTTGTGACACAACAAGCCGATGTCGCGGGCGGCGGGTTCAGAAGCGCCGGCAACGGCACCAGCACATGGCGCGTGGACCAGCGTGGGCTGCCGCTCGACGGCGGATGGTTTGCCAACCATGGCGCTGGCGACATCAATACCGGGAGCACCCGGCTTGCGCGCGGCCTCGGCCGCATATCCTTGCCAACCACACCGATACGTGGCCTTGGCGGTCAATGGTACCTCAACGATTCACTGGACCTCAACGCCGCGGCTGGGCGGACCGGCCTCTTCAGTGGCCTGGACGCCCCGGGGTTCGAACCGTCGGGAGGCCGCCTTGCCTCTGCTGGCGCGCAGTTTCGGCTGCCTTTTGGCGTGAGCGGCGGGCGTGGCGATGCCGCGTTTCAGCTGATTGAAGGACACGACATCTCTGACAGCGCTGACGGCAGCGACGCGCAAAACACTCGTGCGTTTTGGGGCGCGGCGGCCTGGGAAGGCGCGGCACCCTGGGCCGACAGTCTCGCACCCGGATCAATGGTGCCGAGTGAACGCGTCGGTGGTCTGCGCCTGCAAGGCAACGTGGTGCAAAGCGCCGGTACACGGGATGGGAACGCCTTTGGCGTATGGGCCGACGCAGCCTGGCGTACCCAGAGATGGCGTAACTCAGTAGGCGTGTATCGCCTTGAGCCCAACTTGCGCTGGGGCACGGTCGTCCTCCCGAGCGATCTGCAGGGCGTCTACTGGCAGGCCGACACCTCCACCCGACAGTGGCAGGCCGGCTTCGCCGCGGAGTTCAGCGACAGCGTCAGTAGTGCCGGCCCGGGCGCCGCTGCCTCGGGTCGCAGCGCCTTCCTCAACATGAACGGCAGCTACCGGCTGGACACTCGCAATTCGCTCGGCGCGGCGCTGAGCCTGCGCACCTTCACCAGCCCCGGTCAAGCCTTGCTGCTGAGCTGGAACCGCACGAGTGAATGGGGCCAGACCCAGTGGCGCAGCGATATCGCCAATACGGGCGGCAGTCGTACGACCCGGTTTGGGGTCGATCACAGCTGGCCGGTGACGCAGCCAGCCTCATTCAATACGTCGCTCGCCTGGGAACAGGTTGCTGGTGGCGCCACGCCCAGCAACGGCTGGATCTGGGGTTTGCTGGGCAACCTCTCGCCATGGTCGCAGTGGTCGCTCGATGCAGCTCTTCGCGGCGCGCGGCGCAGCGACGGCAGCTCATCGCTGAATGCCAATATCGGCCTGCTCTGGCAACCCTTTGATGGCTGGTCGCTTGCATTGCGCTACACCCAGTCGCGCGGACAGGAACCGCTGTCTCCGCTGGTCGTGTCAGGGCTGACCGCGGCAACGTTGCAAACGCTTCCCCCCCTGCTGACCGACCGCAGCATTCAGTTGCTACTGCGCTATGAGGGACGCGCGGGCACATCGACCTCGCCATTGGGTGGCTTGCCGGGGGCCGGTGCCGGCAGCCTGAGCGGTGCGGTGTTCTTTGATGCCGACGCCAACGGACGGCGCGAGGCTTCCGAAGCTGGCGTGCCGGGCGTGTCGGTGATTCTGGACCGGCGCTATGTCACTCGAACCGACGGGCAGGGCCGCTATGAATTCCCTTTTGTCGCGGCGGGTCAGCATCTGATCGAGGTTTCGCCTGACAACGTGCCCCTGCCCTGGAGTCCGACATCGCGCGACCCGATCAAGACCATCGTGATGGTGCGCCAACAAACCACGATGGATTTCCCGGTACAGCGCGATCACTAATCCGCGCCTGCGCTAGGCAAAACATCTCGACGCAAGCTGCCATTTAGCAGTTTCACCAGATCAATCGATTCAGCGCTCCTTACCGCGCTGCGAGATTTCGGGATCAATACCCGAAACCCTTGCTGGCCGACACCTACAAGCCCAACAAAAAATCAACGTTGCAGTCGCGGGATTCAGACATGCGACTTTACAAAATGATATCTTGTAAATGATAGATATAAGGTTTATCATTAAATTGATCAATTTAATCATTTTTACATGGACTTATCAATTCTGGAGTCCAAGCCATGCGAACACCCAAGACGATTCCTGCTGCAATATCTGTGCAGTTTCGATCGAACAGCTGCAGTGCTGCCCAGGCTCATTCCAAACACCTGATTGTGGCAATGGCCCTGCTCGCTGGGGCACTAGTGAGTCCGGTATCTTCCTTGGCCAGCGAAAGCCTGAGTACCGACGGCCACCCAGTCAGTGCCGCCGTGAATCTGGGCATCGTCATTCCAGCGGTGTTGCGCGTCGTCGAGGACAGCCATCCGCGCTTGCTATCTACCGTCGACACGCCAACTTCGCGTGTATCGGCGTCGCAGCACATGGTACTGGTATCAACCTTGGGCAAGGGCTTTTGCATGGATCTGCAGCTTACGCAGCGCCGGGTGGCTGACTGGCGGGTTCAAGTCAGCGGCAGCGCGGGTACCAGGGTTCGGGCATCAGAGCGTGGCTACCGTGTTTGCGCCAGTCACGCCGGCCGTTACGAGTTAGAGCTGCAGCATGACTTCAGCCTGCAGGGCAATACGCTCGGGGAAACAGCTCCGGCGCTCGACTGGCCTGTCAGCATGAGCCTTACCGCACTCTGATTGTCCCTTCGATATCGCCCAGCCACCGCACCAACTGCGCACCCACTTCCGGCCGGCTTAGCAGCTCCAGGTGGTTCATGCCCTGCGCAACCCACTGGTTTTCCGCCGAAAACGCCAGGCAGCGGCGCGGCTCCGCGTGCTGGCCCAGGGCGCTTTCCACCGGCACCAGGCCATCGCCCACGATTTTCCGGTTCACCGCGCTCTTGAGCAGCGCCCTTGGCACGTCATCGCGCGCCGTGCTGGCTGCGACGGCGTAGCACGCCACACCTGCGGGCAGGGGCAAGGGCTGGCGCGCATCGGGCGCGCGTTCGAAACGGTCGGCACTCTGCCATTCGGCCTGCAGCACATTGCCATGGCGCAGGTCGGTGATGCCGGCGCTGCGGATCTGGCCGATTTTGGCAAAGGGCCGGGTCACGATACTGCTGGCCAGCACGCCATCGACCCAGTTGCCGACGCGCTCCAGCGGCGCGCCGTGGTGCGGCGTTCCCAGGAACACCAGCCGCTTGAGCTGCCCGCGCCAGCCATGCGCCGCCTGCTCGGCGTAATGACAGGCGCTGCGCGCCACCAGGCCGCCCATGCTGTGCGTCAGCAGCGCCAGCTCCTGCACCGGTTGCGGCCAGGCGCGCAGCAGTTGCTCCAGCAGCGCGTCCAGTTGAAGGCCGTTTTCCGAGGTATGCAGGCCGCTGTTGTAGTGCAGGTAAACCGGGGTGTAGCCCAGTTCAGCCGCCAGTTGCAGGCCATGGTCATGAACCGGATGCGGCGAGCTGGAGGCACCATGGGTGCGCCATTGCAGGTCGTTCATGCACAAGCCGTGCATCAGCACCAGCACCTTGCCGGTCGCGCCGGGCAACTGCTGCGCCAGGGCGGCTTTTTCCAGCGGCAGGGTGTGGCCTTCATGGCGAAAACTCATGCGGATGGCCAGCGGATTGGCGGTTTTCAGCAAGTGGTCGCCGAGCACGCCATTGAGCACCGCCAGCATGGCCTCGCGCCGCCGCGAGGAGGTTTTCTCGCCCTGCCGCGACCCGGCGCGCGACAGCAGCAGATCGGCGACGCTGCCGGCCACCCGTGTCGCGCCCCTGACGCCGCCATACACCAGCCCGGTAATCCCGGCGCGCCTGATGCCGCTGCCGCCAAGCTTGCCGTCGACAAACTTCTCGCCCAGCGGGCCAAACCAGGCGGCCACCGCCTTGTACACATTGCCCTGCACGGTTTCGGCCAGCCCGGCCGCGCCCAGCATGCCCTGGGTGGCGAGTTGCGCCAAGCCCTGAATGTCCGAGACATGCAGGTAGCCGGGCAGCCTGGGGATGCGGCGTTTGGCCTTGCCGGCAGCGGAAGAAGTGCTCATGCGCCGATTGTGCGGAGATTGGCCGGCGCTCGGTAGTGCAGGTTCACTAGTGGATTTTGCTATTGATTAGATAGCATGTTACGCCCGCCTTATCTTGGCTAAAGCCACTTTTCATCACAAAATCAGTCAAAACTGTTCGTGCGGCGCCAGATAGCGCCACTGGCCGATCGGCAAGTGGCCCAGGTTGACGCGCCCTATGCGCACCCGCTTGAGCCCGGTCACAAACAGCCCGACCTGCTCGCACATGCGGCGGATCTGGCGCTTTTTGCCCTCCCGCAGCACAAAACGCAGCTGCTCGGGGTTTTGCCAGCTCACCTGCGCCGGCAGCAGCGCCTGGCCGTCCAGGCTCAGGCCGTGGCACAGCAGGGCCAGCTTTTCAGGCGGGAAGACGGCCTGAACATTGACGGTTTCAGCGCCATAGCTGACGCGCACCAGGTACTCTTTTTCAATGCCAGACTCTTCGCCAATCAATTGCCGCGCCACGCGCCCGTCCTGCGTGAGTACCAGCAGGCCGATCGAGTCGATGTCGAGCCTGCCTGCCGGCGCCAGGCCGCGCAGTTGCTCAAACCCCCAGCGCATGTGGCTGTTGCATTCGCGCCAGCGGTTTTGCGGCTGCACCAGCACCACCGCCGGCTCGTGGCCATCTTCGGCCTGGCCGCTGACATAGCCGACCGGCTTGTTGATCAAAATGGTGACCCGCTGGCGCTGCTGCTGCTCGGCCTGGCGCGCCACTTCAATGCGCGCGTCAAGGGCCACGGGCTGGCCCATCACGGCGGGTGCGCCATTGACGCGGACCCAGCCGCGCGCAATCCAGTCGTCGGCCTCGCGGCGTGAGCAAAGACCGAGTTCGGCCATGCGCTTGTTCAGGCGGATGGTGCTGCCGGCGGACGGCGCGGCGACGGTGTCGGCGGCGGCGGCCCGAATGCGCCTGGCAGCGGGCGCGTCCGGTTTGGGAAGTTTGCCTGGGGGTTGGCGTGGAGGGAGATCAGACATAAATTTACTATATATTTTATAGCCGCCTGTTCAATGCAGACGTGGGCTGGAGACATATTTTTCATATGAAACTGGCTCAGGGCGCTTACGCAGGCAGCAGCCGGTAACCCACCGCCGTTTCCGTCAGCAGGTGCTGCGGCTGGGCCGGGTCGGGTTCGAGCTTTTGCCGCAAGTGTCCCATGTAAATGCGCAGGTAGTGGTTTTGCCCGGCGTGGGACGGGCCCCATACTTCACGCAGCAACTGGCGGTGCGTCAGCACCCGGCCCGCGTTGGCAATCAGCACGCTCAGGAGCCGGTATTCGGTGGGCGTGAGGTGGACTTCCGCGCCACTGCGGCGCACCAGCCGGGCCAGCCGGTCCACCTCAACCTCGCCAAAATGGAACACCGGGTTCGCCGCTTCCGCGCCGCCGCCATCGGTGGCCGCGGGGCGCGGCCGACGCAGATTGGCGCGCACCCTGGCCAGCAGCTCGCCGACACCGAAAGGTTTGGTCAGGTAGTCGTCGGCGCCGGCATCCAGCGCGGCAATCTTGTCGGCCTCGTCGATTCGCGCCGACAGCACAATGATGGGCACACCCGACCAGCCGCGCACGTCGCGGATCAGGTCCAAGCCATCGCCGTCCGGCAGGCCCAGGTCGAGCACCAGCAGATCGGGTTTGCGGGTGCCGGCCTCGGTCAAGCCGCGCTGCGCCGTCTCGGCCTCATGCACCTGCCAGCCTTCGGCCTCCAGCGCGCCGCGCACAAAGCGGCGGATCTGCGGCTCGTCTTCAATAACGACAACAACGGGGTGGGACATTGAGCAAGTTTATTCCGGCGCCGCGGCCGGTGGCGGGCGGCGTGGCAGGGTGAGGGTGAGGGTGAATTCTGCCCCTCCGCCCTGGGCGTTGCTGGCCACAATCTGCCCGCGGTGCGCATCCACCACGGCTTTGCAGATGGCCAGGCCCAGCCCAACGCCCGGCGTGGCAGAC
>JAHFQQ010000012.1:0-2090 GCA_023259235.1 Polaromonas sp.
GCGCCACCCGGCGCAGCCCCCACACCCGCTCCAGGTCGCTGCCGAACATCCACAGGCCCAGCATGTTGAAGGCCAGGTGCATCACGCTGCCGTGCAGGAAACTGTAGCTCAGCCACTGCCAGGGCGCCGTTAGCGACGAATTGGCCCAGCCGCCCGCGCCCGGCGGCCAGAGTGCAAACCATTGCAGCATCGCGTCGCCAAGGAATTGCTGCAGCACAAAGCCGGCGACGTTGGCAATGATCAGGGCCTGGGTGAAAGCGGGCATCGCGGGCTTGCGGAAAATATCGGGAGGACTGTCAGGGCTGGATCGCGTCGCGCAGGCGGTAGGCTTCGGTCAGTTGCTCGCGCGCCTGTTGCGCAGCTTCGGCGAGCTGGCGCTGGCGCGTAAAGAAGCTCGCCAGCAGACGTGAGCCACCCCCGGCGTTGTGCAGGCGCTCTCCAGGCAGCGGCTCGCGACCGCCTTTGAGCGCACGCTCAGCCTGGGCCAGCTGGACCAGTGCGAGGTCCACCGCGGCATCGGCGCTTGCAATGCGTTCCCTGATCCGGCTGGTGTCGGCCAGCGCCTTATCGTCGCGCAAGAGCTGCGCCTCGATGGCAAGCCGTTGCGCTGGAGTGAAGTCTTTTGTGTCGATCTGGCGAACCGTCAAATTTTTTACCCCCGCCGGTGGCGCAAACTGCGAGTAGGAAATTACGCCGCTGGCATCGCGCCACTCGTACACGCTGGTCTGGGCGGACAGCGCGTCATGAGTGACTCCAAGGGCAAGACCTATCGCCACTACGCTGTACCGCAGAAAAAATGACATGTCCTTAAGAGTGGGTCGCATGATCGGCTTTCAATGGGTCATCATGAATGGTGTCGGGGTCAGGTTTGCTCTGGCGCTACGGGCCGGGCCGCTGGTTCCATAATGCTGGTGTCTGACCACGGCTGTCAGGCCAGTTTATAGCGAGGCCGTCAGCATTGCCTCGTAGTCGGCCACGCTTGCCAGCCGCGGGTTGGTCTTGTGGCAATGGTCGGCCAGCGCGCCTTCTATGATGCGGCTGAACTGGCCGCGCTCCACGCCCATCGCCGCCAGGCCTGTGGGCAGGCCGAGGCGGGCGTTCATGACCCTGATGGCTTGCGGGATGTCGCTGCCCGACGCCAGCCCCATGGCCCGGGCCATGCGGTCCAGGCGGTGTTCTTTCCTGACCGATTCGGCCTCGGCGTTGAAGCGCACCACAGCGGGTAAAAACATCGCGTTGAGCGTGCCGTGATGCAGGCGCGGATCGACCCCGCCCAGGCTGTGGCTGAGCGAGTGGACGCAGCCCAGCCCCTTCTGAAAGGCCATGGCGCCCTGCATCGAGGCGCTCATCATGTTCAGACGCGCCTCGCGGTCGCTGCCGTCACGGGTTGCGCGCTCGATGTGCGCCCAGCCGCGCTCCAGCCCATCCAGGGCAATGCCATCGGCGGGCGGGTTGAAGAGCGGCGCCATGAAGGTTTCCATGCAGTGGGCAATGGCGTCCATGCCGGTGGCGGCGGTCAGTCCGGCGGGCAGGCCGAAAGTCAGCTCGGGGTCGCAAATCGCGGTCTTTGGCACCAGGTGCCAGGAATGGAAACCGAGCTTGCGATGGTCGTCCAGGATGATGATGGCGCCGCGCGCCACTTCGCTGCCGGTGCCGCTGGTGGTGGGCACCGCAATCAGCGGGGCGGCGCGTTCGGTGATCTTGGGCGAGCCGCCCTCGATGGTGGCGTAGGTTTTGAGCGCGCCTTCGTGGGTGGCGGCAATCGCCACGCCCTTGGCGCAGTCAATCGCCGAGCCGCCGCCGACGGCAATCAGGCCGTCGCAGCCCTGGAGCGTGTAAACAGCGGCGGCGGCGCGCACGGCGGCCTCGGTCGGATTGGATGGCGTCTGGTCAAACACGGCCACCGTCATGCCGGGCAGGGCGTCCAGGGCCTTTTGCAACACGCCTGCGGCCTTGACGCCGGGGTCGGTCACAATGAGCGGCCGGGTGATGCCGACACGCTCGCATTCCTGCCTGAGCAGTTTGACAGCACCAAACTCAAACTGCACTTGAGTGATGTAGTAAATGAAGGCCATGGTTTTCTTGCCTTT
>JAHFQQ010000012.1:2100-22145 GCA_023259235.1 Polaromonas sp.
GGGTAGTAGGATGATGGAGTATTTCCCACTCCGGCCGCAATTCTTCGCCAACCGGCTTGACTCTACCTTACTTTACTGACCGCACATGCAGCCATGAGTGACAGGCAAACCCTGCTGAACCCCGTCATGCGCGACGTGCTGAGCCGCATCACGCGCGCCGCCCGTCCGCCCTTTCATACCTTGACGGCGTCCGCCGCCCGGGCCGTCTATGAGGCAGGTTCCGAAGTGCTGGAGATGCCCAGGCCGGCGCTGGCCCGGGTTGAAGATTTCAGCATTCGGGCTCGTGACGGCCATGCGCTGCCTGCGCGCCTGTACGCGGCGTCGGCTGAACGCCTGCCGGTGCTGCTGTTTTTTCATGGCGGCGGCTTCACGATTGGCAGCATCGCCACCCACGACGTGCTGTGCCGCCGGCTCAGCGCGCTGGCTGGTTGCGCGGTGGTGTCCGTCGGCTACCGGCTGGCGCCCGAGCACAAGTTCCCGATTGCAGCCAACGATGCCTGGGACGCCTTGCATTGGCTGGCTGCCGAAGCGGCAAGCCGGGGGCTGGACGCGGCGCGGCTGGCCGTCGGCGGTGACAGCGCGGGCGGCACCCTGGCCACCATATGTGCCGTGCTGGCCCGCGATGCTGCCATCCCGCTGGCACTGCAGTTGCTGTTTTATCCCGGTTGCGCGGGCCACCAGAACACGCCTTCACACCGCAGGTTTGCGCACGGGTTTGTGCTCGAAGAGGCCGACATCAGCTGGTTTTTCAGGCAATACATTCGCAGTCCGGCCGATCGCGACGACTGGCGCTTTGCACCGCTTGATGCGCCTGATGCCCCCGATCTGGAAGGCGTGGCCCCGGTCTGGCTGGGTCTGGCCGAATGCGACCCGCTGGTCGATGAGGGCCTGATGTACGCCGACCGGCTGCGCGCGGCCGGTGTGCCGGTGGATCTGGAAATATACCGGGGCGTGACGCACGAGTTCATCAAGATGGGCCGCGTCATTGACCTGGCGCGGCAGGCCCATGCCGACGCGGCGCGGGCGCTTGAACAGGCTTTCAACTTGAATGCTCCGAAATGAAACCACAGGACTTTCGCTTTTTCCACCGCCTGCGCGTGCGCTGGGCTGAAGTCGATATGCAAAAGATTGTGTTCAACGCGCATTATCTGATGTACTTTGACACCGCCATGATGGACTACTGGCGCGCGCTGGCCCTGCCGTATGAAGAGGCCATGCTGCAGCTGGGCGGCGATCTCTACGTGAAAAAGGCCAGCATTGAATTCCACGCCTCGGCACATTTTGACGACCAGCTTGATGTGGCGCTCAAATGCGAACGCATCGGCAAATCGTCCATGGTTTTTTCCGGAGCCATTTTTCACAGTGGTCAATGGCTGATCGGTGGGGAACTTGTGTATGTGTTTGCCGACCCGGCAACGCAGAGCGCCAGGCCGGTGCCGCAGGCGCTGCGCAACCTGTTCACGCGCTTCGAAGCCGGTGAGGCGATGGTGGACATCAAGACCGGCGACTGGGCGACTCTGGGCCAGGGCGCGGCGACCGTGCGGCACGCGGTTTTTGTCGCGGAGCAGGGTATCGCGCCTGAGATGGAGCGCGACGCCGAGGACGCCATGGCGATTCATGCCGTGGCCCGCAACGGCCTGGGCCAATGCATCGCCACCGGACGGCTCGTCAGCCACGCCAGCCATGCCGGAAAGATCGGTCGCATGGCGGTCCACCATGGGCTGCGCGGAACCGGCCTCGGGCGGCAGATTCTTCATGCGCTGCTGGACGCCTCGAGGCAGCGCGGCGATGGTGAAGTGGTACTGCACGCGCAGTGCGGCGCCGAAGGGTTTTACCGGCGCCTTGGCTTTGCGCCACGCGGCAAGCCTTTTGAAGAAGCCGGCATTGCGCACATTGAAATGGTCAGGATTCCCTGAAACCTGCGGGAACCCCGGTCGCGCCGGACGAAGCCTTCAGGCCGCCCCTTCAAGATGCAGGCTCAGGCAGGCGCTTTGCGGAGGCTGCGAATTGTGCAGATAGGTCCGCTCTTCGAGCTGAACCTGCAAGTGCTGGCTGTTATCAACGCTGGCCAGCAGCACCGTGCTGCTGCGCGTTCCATAGGCGTGTTCGGGGAAGTCCACAAAGGCGCTGGACAGCGCTTCCTCCATCTCCAGCGGTAAGCCAGTAGCCGGCAGGCGCTCGCGCGCAGTACGTTCGGGATTGGCCAGCGCGGCCCAGAGAGAATCCCGCAGCGCATCCGCCCCCGGCGCATCAAGGCAGGCAGCCAGCACGCGCTGCAATGCCATGGTTTTTGGCCATGGCGTGTTCAATGCGGCATTGGACAGGCCATACACACCGGGCTTCAGGGGCTGCGCCCGCATGGCCGAAGCAGCACCTCTGTTGGTGACCCAGCTCCAGGCGTTGCGCTGAACATCACCCAGCACCAGGTTAAAGCCGCCCCACGCCGCGGCATCTGGTGCGAGCGCCCGGGCAAATGTGTCGGCATCGCCGGTTTCCTCAAGCCAGCGCGTGACCAGTTCGCCACGCGAGCGAGGCGCGGCCCGGGGTTGTGCTTCGCGCACGTTGGTCAAAAAGGCGATCCGTCCGCCGGGTGTCAGGCCCAGCCAGGTTCCGCCCGCGCGCAGGTCGCGCCCGGAAATGATGTCTTGGCCCTGCGGGGTTTGCCAGCGACCGAGCGGCTGGGTCGGACGATCGAGAAACTCGTCGCGGTTGGCTGCAATCACCAGCGGCCAGCGTGCCGAGGCATTGATGGCAAATGCAACCACGCACACGGTGATCCCTTTGGCTTGGCAGGCTCAGACGTCTTCGATCAATGCATAGGGCAGGGGCAGCAGCGCCAGCGCGGCGCCAGTGGCGCTTCCCAGAGTGAGACGGCCGCCCGCTGAATCCGCCGCCGCCGCGGTCTGCATCGACACAATGGCGTCAAACCCGCCTGAAGGGTTGGCTGCCGCCGCGGCGACCATCCCGCAGGGCTGCGCCGCATCGGCTGCGTGAAACACTTCCTGCCCGATATCCGGCGTTTCCTCTGTATGCGCCAGATAAGCGCGCCGTTTGAGCGTGCCGCGGAACTGGCTGCGCGCCACCACCTCCTGGCCCGGGTAGCAGCCTTTCTTGAAGCTCACGCCGCCCACGGATTCGTAGTTGAGCATCTGCGGCACGAAGGCCTCGACAATCGGCCCGGTGATCATGGCAATGCCCGAGCGCACCTCGAGCCATTGCCACAGCGACAGATCAATGCGTGGGCCGGCTGGGGGCGGCGTGCCGGTGGGCGTGCACCAGATTGCGCGCGCGTGGCCTGCGCCGGGATATAAAAACACCAGATTTGCAGCATCGATATCGACCTTGGCCCATGCCGGACGTTCGCATTCAGCTATTGATTCAATAGCATTGCCTGCCATGCCGTACAGCACAAAATCGTTGCTGGCGTCACTCAACGTGGCCTTGGCGCGCAGCACAAACATCGACAAACGCTTGAGCGTGGCGGCCAGGATGTCGCGGCTGCACACCAGCAGCACCTCTTCATGGCTGCGCTTGAACAGCACAAAGCTGGCCTGCATCCGGCCCTTGGCATTGCAAAAAGCCGCCAGCCGCGCCTCCGACATTCCCAGCAGCGCGACATCCTGCGTCAACTGGCTCTGCAGGAACTTCGCGGCCTCGACGCCCGCGACCCGAATCAGGCCCAGGTGCGTGAGTTCGGCAATGCCGGAAATGCCCGAGACTGTGCCGGGGGGGGTGATGGACGGGTTCTGGCTGGTGATATGCATGGGCTGAATTATCATAGCCCTGCGGTTTTGTGTTCTGGTCTGAAAAGGTAGCCGGGTTGTGCGTCGTGTTTTTACAAGTTTTCTGACCGCGGCGCTGGCCGCGGCACTGCTGCTGTCCGGCGCGGCATGGTGGTGGCTGCACGAACCGATGGCATTGCGCCTGTCGCCTGGCCGCCAGGTGGTTGATCTCGAGATCGAGCCCGGCACCAGCGCCCGTGGCGTGGCCACTGCGGTGGTGGCTGCCGGCGCCGAAGTGCCTGCGCTGCTGCTGCAAACCTGGTTCCAGCTGTCAGGGCAGTCCCGCCTCATCAAGGCTGGCAGTTATGAGCTGATCCCCGGCACCACGCCGCGCAGACTCTTGCGCATGCTGGTGCGCGGCGAGGAAGCCCTCAAAAGCGTCACGCTGGTCGAGGGCTGGACCTTCGTGCAGATCCGTTCAGCGCTACAAAAGGCAGAGCAGCTTGCGCCCGACACAGTTGGGCTAGCCCCCGAAATCATCATGGAAAAGCTGGGTAGAACGGGGGTTCGCCCCGAGGGGCGGTTTTTCCCGGACAGCTACACCTACACCAAAGGCTCGAGCGACCTGGCTGTGCTCAGGCGCGCCGCCCAGGCCATGGACAAACGGCTCGCCGCCGCCTGGGCCTTGCGCAGCCCCGATACACCGCTGAAAACGCCCGATGAGGCGCTGATCCTGGCCAGCATTATCGAAAAGGAAACCGGCAACCCCAGCGACCGGGGGCAGATCGGCGGCGTCTTTACCAACCGGCTGCGCATCGGCATGCCGCTGCAGACCGACCCCAGCGTGATTTATGGCCTGGGCGAAAAATTTGACGGCAGCCTGCACAAGCGCGATCTGGCGCTTGACACGCCGTACAACACCTACACCCGCGCGGGACTGCCGCCCACCCCGATTGCCATGCCGGGCAAGGCCGCACTGCTGGCGGCGGTGCAGCCCGCGCCCACGCAAGCGCTTTATTTTGTGTCGCGCAACGACGGCAGCGGCAGCAGCCAGTTCAGCGCCAGCCTGGATGAGCACAACCGGGCCGTCAACCAATACATACGGGGCCAAAAGACACAATGACTCTTCCGGGTCTTTTCATCAGCTTTGAAGGCATCGACGGGGCGGGCAAATCCACACATATCGCGGGCCTGGCCGATGCTTTCAGGGCCCAGGGCAGGGCCGTGACGCTAACGCGCGAGCCCGGCGGCACCCCGCTGGCCGAAAAACTGCGCGCCATGGTGCTGGGCGACCTGATGGACGCGCTGACCGAAGCGCTGCTGATCTTTGCCGCCCGGCGCGACCACCTGGTGCGCGTGATTGCGCCGGCCCTGGCACGCGGCGACGTGGTGCTGTGCGACCGCTTCACCGACGCCACCTTTGCCTACCAGGGCGCCGGGCGCGGGTTTGACCCGGTCGTGCTGGCGATGCTGGAGCAGTGGGTGCAGTCTGAGGGCGGCCGCTTCATCGAACCAGCGCTCACGCTGTGGTTTGACTTGCCGCCTGAAGACGCGGCGGCGCGGTTGCAAGGCGCCCGCGTGCCTGACAAGTTCGAGGCGCAGCCAGTCGAGTTTTTCCGCCGCGTGGCGCAAGGCTACGCCGATCGCCAGCAGGGCCATCCGGAGCGCTTTGCCCGGATCGATGCCTCGCAGCCGCGCGACGCCGTCTGGCTGGCCCTGCGGCGCGTGTGTTCTGAAAAGGGCTGGCTGCCATGAATGAGATGGACGCGCCTGCCGACGCTGGCAATCAACCGCTCGCGCCCTGGCTGCAAACCCAGCTGGAAAGCCTGCTGGCGCAGCGCGGCCATGCCTGGCTGCTCAGCGGGCCGTCTGGCCTGGGCCAGTTTGAACTGGCGCTGGCGCTGGCCCGGGCCTGGCTGTGCGAGCAGCCCACACCCGCGGGCGCATGCGGCCACTGCGGCAGTTGCCATGCGGTGCAGGTGCATACCCATGCCGACCTGTGCCTGTTGCTGCCCGAAACCCTGTCGCTGGAGCTTGGCTGGCCGCTGGACGAAGCAACGCAGGGAGATCTGGACAGCAAAAGACGCAAACCGAGCAAGGAAATCAAGGTCGATGCGGCGCGCGAAGCGGTGGTGTTCACCCGGTTCACGCGCTCACGCGGCAACACCAAGGTGGTACTGGTGTTCCCGGCCGAGCGCATGAACAACGTTACGGCCAATACCCTCCTGAAAACCCTTGAAGAGCCGCCCGGTGAGGTGAAGTTTGTGCTGGCAACCGAGGCGGCGCATCAGTTGCTGCCGACCATTCGCAGCCGCTGCCAGTCCCACACCATGCTGTGGCCCGGGTTCGAGACCGCGCTGGACTGGCTCCAGCGCGAAATGAGTCTGCCGGAAGCAGGCGAGGGCAATGGCAAAAAGCCTGCCCGAGCGCCACGGGCCGCTGATCTGCAGACGCTGCTCAGGGCCGTTGGCGGACGGCCCGCCGATGCCCTGGCCTGGGCCCGGAACAGCGCAGGCGAAGACGCAGCCGGACACTGGCAGGCCCTGCCCAAGGCCATGGCGCGGGGCGATGTCAGCGCGCTGGCCGATTGGGCGCCCGCGCAGGCGGTGGCGGCGCTGCAAAAGCTTTGCCACGACGTCTGGGCCGTTCGGGTCGGGGCCGCGCCACGTTTTTTTAGCGCCAAGGACCTTGCGGCGCCCGCCCAGGCCAGTGCTGGCGGCTTGCACGCACTGGCCACCTGGTCCAGGGAGTTGAGCAGCATTGCCCGCACGGTGGAACACCCCTACAACCCGGGGCTGATGCTCGAGGCGCTGGTGAGTCGCGCCCAGACTGCCATCAACGCAAAAATCTGAACTCAACATTACACTAGGCACATGAGCACCACGCATCCCGCCAGTTCATCCGCCGCAGCCGCGGCCCGGCCCAGCGTGATCCAGCTGGCCATCAAGGAAAAGGCAGCCCTTTATGCAGCTTACATTCCCCTGTTCAAGGAAGGCGGCCTGTTCATTCCGACAGCGCGCGAGTACAAGCTGGGTGACGATATTTACGTTCTGCTCACACTCCCCGAGGACATGCAGCGTTATCCGGTGGCGGGCAAGGTGGCATGGGTCACTCCGGCCCGCGCCGCTGGCAATCGCACCCAGGGTGTCGGCGTGCGCTTTCCCGCTGACGAGAAGTCGCGCCTGCTCAAGATCAAGATCGAGGAAATTCTTGGAGCACACCTGGCGTCTGACCGGCCAACGCAGACTATTTAGTCGGTTGGCGCAGCCGCCAGCGTCCACTTTATGAAGCTTCCACCGCAAAGGGCACCAAGGCGTCAAGCATATTTTCCTTTGCGTCCTTTGCGCTTTTGCGTCTTCGCGCTGGAAGTCAGCCTTCGCGGGTGGGCTGAGTCGCCACAATAAACTCGGGTCTTGCATGTTTACCGATTCCCATTGCCACCTGAGCTTTCCCGAACTGCAGGCGCGCCTGCCACAGATCCGCCAAGCCATGCAGGATGCCGGGGTGGACCGTGCGCTGTGCATTTGCACGACGCTGGAAGAGTTTGAAGCGGTTCACCTGCTCGCCACCACCTACGACAATTTCTGGTCCACCGTGGGCGTGCATCCCGACAACGAAGGCGTGCGCGAGCCCACGCTTGACGATTTGCTGCAGCGTGCCAGTCTGCCCAGAGTGGTCGGTATTGGTGAAACCGGGCTGGACTATTTCCGGCTGGGCCAGCGCAGCGTGGCCGACATGGCTTGGCAGCGCGAGCGCTTTCGGGTGCATATCCGGGCGTCCCGCCAGAGCGGCAAACCGCTGGTCATTCATACCCGCAGCGCCTCCGCGGACACCCTGGCAATCCTGAAAGAGGAGGGCCAAGGCAGCAGCGCAGGGTCGGCAGGCGGGGTGTTTCACTGCTTTACAGAAACCGAAGCCGTGGCCCGCGCTGCGCTCGACCTGGGTTTTTACATCTCGTTTTCGGGCATTCTGACGTTTAAAAACGCCGGCGACTTGCGCGAGGTGGCGCGCTTTGTGCCGCTGGACCGGATGCTGATCGAGACCGACAGCCCTTACCTGGCACCCATGCCCCACCGCGGCAAGACCAATAATCCGTCTTATGTTCCGCTGGTGGCGCAACAGATTGCCGAGCTTCGGCAATTGCCGCTGGCGACCATCGCGCAGGCCACCAGCCACAATTTCGAGCGACTTTTCAGTGGGGTTGCGGAATGAAAAATAACTTTATAAATTACATTAAAAAAACGTTATATATATTTGTTTTTATTGTAATAAATAATGCATATGCTGGCTCTTACGATGATTTTTTTGCTGCCATCCAGCGCGATGACGCGCAGGCGGTCCAGGCGCTGCTGGTACGTGGTTTTGATCCCAACACGATGAGCCCGAAAGGTCAATACGGGCTGTATCTTGCCTTGCGCGAGCCCTCGCCAAAGGCTGCCCAGGTCTTGATCGACTGGCCCAAGACTGATGTCAACCGCCTGAACGCCAATGGCGAAAGTCCCCTCATGCTGGCTGCGCTCAAGGGCTATCAGGATCTTGCCGAAAAGCTGATCAGGAAAGGGGCCGATGTCAACAAGACCGGCTGGACGCCGCTGCATTACGCCGCCAGCGGGGGCCACTTGTCGCTGATCAGCCTGTTGCTTGAAAACAGCGCCTACATTGATGCCGAATCCCCCAACGGCACCACACCCCTGATGATGGCGGCCATGTATGGCACGCCGGCCGCCGTAAAGCTGTTGTTGCGGGAAGGCGCCGACCCGCAACTCAGGAACCAGCAAAAACTGGGCGCGCTGCAGTTCGCCCAGCGCGGCAACCGGCCTGATTCGGTCGAGGCGATTGCCGCGTTCATCCGCAGCAAACGGCCCGCCGGGCAATGGTAAAGGGTCGCAAACCGGGCGCAGCAAGACGGGCAGTGCGGCCAAACCAGCCGGGCCGGGTTTACCCCACGGCAGCTTTGTCGATCTCCAACCACAATTGTCTTTTCACCTACAGGAGCTGATCATGACCACACGCCGCCAGGCCACCCGAATTTCCCTTGCTGTCATCACCGTGCTGGCAGCTGCCGCGCTGACCGGCTGCGGCATGATGGATCGCCAGTCGAACCTGGTGGCCTTCACCACCCAACTGCGCGCCGCCAACGAGGTGCCGCCCAATAACAGCGGCGCAAGCGGTTCGGTCGACGCCGTACTTGATAAAAACACCAACCTGCTGCGCTGGAAGGTCAATTACAGCGGCTTGACGGGAGCGGCCACGGTAGCCCACTTTCATGGTCCTGCCGCCATCGGGGCCAACGCGGGCGTTGTGTTGCCTTGGCCCGGGCCCATCCACAGCCCCATGGACGGCAGCGCCACGCTGAGCCCGGCGCAGGCTGCCGACCTGCTGGCGGGCCGCTGGTATGCCAACATCCACACCGCCGCCCACCCGGGTGGTGAAGTGCGCGGCCAGATGACGGCGCGCTACTGAATGCAGTGCCTTTAGCTATTTATCTGATAGCGCATGGCGCCCATTCTGCATGGGCTGATAGCCTGTTTCATTGTTGAAAGCGCGTTCAGCCGGTACTTGGTGGTGTACTGACCCCTTTAAACCGATAAAATCAGGGGTTGCTTCCAGACTGGCGGGATCTCCGCAAACCGGTCCCGCCAGTTTCTACTGATCGCCCCATGAACGCCCCCGTTGACGCCTCCATTTTTACTCGCGCCGCCACGCCGCTGACCAGTTACCGAAAGTACTGGGCAGCCCGCTTTGGCAGCGCCAGATTCCTGCCCACCAGCCGGGCCGAGATGGACGCGCTCGGTTGGGACAGCTGCGACATCGTCATTGTCACGGGCGACGCCTATGTGGACCACCCCAGCTTTGGCATGGCAGTGATCGGCCGCGTGCTCGAAGCACAGGGCTTTCGGGTCGGCATCATTGCCCAGCCCGAGTGGCACAGCGCCGATCCGTTCAGGGTGCTGGGCAAGCCCAACCTGTTTTTCGGCGTGGCCGCCGGCAACATGGACTCGATGATCAACCGTTACACCGCCGACCGCAAGATTCGCAGCGACGACGCCTACACGCCGGGCGACATCGGCGGCAAGCGCCCCGACCGTGCGGCGCTGGTCTATTCGCAGCGCTGCAGGGAGGCCTATAAAGACGTGCCCATCATCCTGGGCGGCATTGAAGGCTCGCTGCGCCGCATCGCGCATTACGACTACTGGTCCGACAAGGTGCGCCGCTCCATCGTGGTGGACTCAAAGTGTGATTTGCTGCTGTATGGCAACGCCGAGCGCGCAATTGTTGAAATCGCGCACCGCCTGGCCGCCAGGCAACCTGTGGCAAGCATGACCGACATTCGCGGTACGGCCTTCATACGCCGCAGCGGCGACGCGACCGCGCTGGGCTGGTTCGAGATCGATTCGACCAGCGTCGATACGCCGGGCCGCGTCGAGATGCAGGTCAACCCGTACCTGACCACCAGCGAGCAGGCGCAAAGCCAGGGCCAGGGTTGCCCCAGCGAAGAGGGCGCGGTTTGCGTGGCGCCAGCGCCGCGACAGGCCGATCGCCTGGGCCAGCCGTTGAACTTTGTGCAAAACCCGAGCCTGCCCCATATGCAGGGCAAGATCAAGGTGCCGCCGCGCGACCGATCAGTGATCCGCCTGCCTTCGTACGAGCAGGTCAAGAGCGATGCGGTGCTGTATGCCCACGCCAACCGCGTGCTGCATCTGGAAACCAATCCCGGCAATGCCCGGGCCCTGGTGCAGGCGCATGGGGAAGGCGCCACCGCGCGCGACGTCTGGATCACTGCGCCACCGATTCCCCTCACCACGGCCGAGATGGACCATGTGTTCGGCCTACCGTACGCCCGTTCGCCGCATCCCCGCTATGCCGACGAAAACGGGAGCCACGATCACGCCACGAAAATCCCGGCATGGGAGATGATCCGTTTCAGCGTCAACATCATGCGCGGATGTTTCGGCGGCTGCACCTTCTGCTCGATCACCGAGCACGAAGGCCGCATCATCCAGAGCCGCTCCGAAGACTCGGTGATCCGCGAGATCGAAGCGATTCGCGACAGCGTGAAGGGATTTACCGGCACGATTTCCGACCTCGGCGGCCCCACCGCCAACATGTACCGCACCGGCTGCCGGTCGCCCGAAATTGAAGCCGCCTGCCGCAAGCCCTCGTGCGTCTATCCGGGCATTTGTCAGAACCTGAACACCAGCCACAACCCGCTGATCAGGATTTATCGCCGTGCACGGGCCCTCAAGGGCATCAAAAAGATACTCATCAGCTCCGGCGTGCGTTACGACCTGGCCCTGCAGTCGCCCGAGTATGTCCAGGAACTCGTCACGCACCATGTGGGCGGCTACCTCAAGATTGCGCCCGAGCACACCGAGCAGGGGCCGCTCACCAAAATGATGAAGCCGGGCATCGGCAACTATGACAAGTTCAGGCAGTTGTTCGAGAAGTTCACGCTGGAGGCGGGCAAGAAGCAGTTCCTGATTCCCTATTTCATCGCCGCTCACCCGGGCACCAGCGACGAGGACATGATGAACCTGGCGCTCTGGCTCAAGAAAAACAGTTTCCGGGCCGACCAGGTGCAGACTTTCTACCCGTCGCCCATGGCCACGGCCACCACGATGTACCATACCGGCAAAAACCCGCTGCGCAAAATCACGCGCAACAGCGAAACGGTCGACATCGTGCGTGGAGAAAAGCGGCGCCGCCTGCACAAGGCCTTTTTGCGCTACCACGACCCCAACAACTGGCCGCTGCTGCGTGAAGCCCTCAAAGCCATGGGACGTGCCGACCTGATCGGCAATGGCAAGCACCATTTGATCCCGACTTTCCAGCCCTTGACCGATGGCAGCTACCAAAGCGCGCGCCGCAAGAATTCGACCACGATCCCGATCGCGACCATGGTCAAGCCCTCATCCGTCATCAAGGGCAGGCTGCTGACACAGCACACCGGTCTGCCGCCACGCGACAACGGCTCGGGCAACGCCGCCGGCAAGCCGCTAGTGCGCAAGGCACGCTGACACACAGGTCCCGCTGACGGCGAGAGGTCTGTCAGGGGCGCTTTCGCTCGCAAGCGCAAACTCGCCATCCGCCGCACGCCAGCACCGCGCCAAATGCCAGGCACGTCCGGAATTCCATGCCCGAGCCTGTCTTTCACCCCTGCAAACCCTCCTTGACTCTTTTTGATTTATAGTTATATTAAATAACTATTGTTGTTGACAACTATTTTGAAAAGACATCGTCAAGATATCCGGAAAAAATTGGTTCAAAACAATTGCAGGAGACAAGCATGAATGTTGCAGAGTATCTTGAACAGCACGCGGCTGCCGAACCGGACCGGATCGCCATCCGCTTCGAAGGCCGTTCAATCACTTACGGTCAATTGAACCGCGATTCGAACCGCCTCGCTTCGGCCATGCGCCAATCGGGCATTGCAGTTGGCGACCGGGTTGCCCTGTATCTGCCCAACGTCCCGGAATTTGCCGTCGCCTACTATGCGGCACAAAAACTTGGCGCGGTGCCCGTCACCATCAATGCCATTCTCAAGACCGAGGAAGTGCGCTATCTGCTGAACGATTCCGGCGCAGTGGCGGTGTTGACCGTGAGCGAACTGACGCGTTACGTTCCCGCCGATTGTGCCGCTCTGCGTCTGCGCATCGTCGTCGACGAAGCGGTCATGCCGGCCGGCTGGGTTGCCTTGGGCGATTTGCTCGGACGAGGCTCGGAATCGTTCGATTCAGTGCAACGGGCGTCCGAAGATGTCGCGGCACTACTCTATTCTTCGGGAACCACGGGTTTTCCAAAAGGTGTCGCGCTGACCCAGCACAACATTCACAGCAACATCGCACTGCCACCAAAGTCCAGGTATTCCGACTACCGGCCAGGTGATCGGCTGGCGACCTTTCTACCGCTGTTCCATGTCTACGGGCAGAACTACATCATGAACGCCGCGATCCTGGCCGGAGCGACCATCGTGCTGTTTCCCCGCTTTATTCCAGACATCGTTTTGCGCGCCATCGGCGACGAGCACATTACCCATTTCTTTGCCGTGCCGACGATCTACATTGGATTGCTCAACATGGACCTGTCGCCGTATGACTTGAGCTCATTGCGCTACGAAATGTCCGCTGCGGCAACCATGCCCGAGGAGATTTCCAGGCGCTGGGCGGAACGCTTTGGGCGGCGCGTTTATGAAGGCTACGGACTGACCGAGTGTTCGCCGTTCTCCTGCTATAACGATTCCGAAGAACACCGCTTCGGTTCCGTTGGACGGGCGATCGAAGGCTTCGAATTGAAGATCTTCGACGAATCCGACCATGAGCTTCCATTTGGCGAGCAAGGCGAAATCGTGATTCGCGGCGACGGCGTGATGCAGGGTTATTGGAACCGTCCGGAGGAATCAACAGTCGCGTTGCGCGGCGGTTGGCTGCACACCGGCGACGTCGGACGCATGGACCAGGATGGTTACGTGTACATCACCGATCGCGTCAAGGACATGATCAACGTCTCGGGCTTCAAGGTGTGGCCGGCGGAAGTCGAGCAATACCTGTACAAGATGCCGGGCATCCAGGAGGTTGCGGTGTATGGAGTACCGGCCGTCCCGCAAGGCGAGCAAGTTGCGGCAGCCGTCGTGCTGAAGCCCGGAGCGACCGTTAGCGCCGACGACATCATCGCCTATTGCCGGGAAAATATTGCCGCCTATAAGGTCCCGGCGCGGATTGATCTTGTCGCCGAACTGCCCAAAAGCGCGAGCGGCAAGATTCTCAAGCGGATTTTGAGGCAACAATTTGCCGACCGGGACTAAGCACCCTGCAACGCGGAAAGCGAAGAAGCCGAGAAATGAAAAATACAGTGACATACTCCATGCTTGGCGACATCGCCGTGGTCGTAATCGACAGCCCACCTGTCAATGCCGTCAATCAGTCGGTGCGCGCCGGGCTGAAGCAGGTCTTCACGCAATTGCGCGGCCAATCGGGAGTCAAGGCGATTGTGCTCGGCTGCGCCGGAAAGACCTTCGTTGCGGGCGCTGACATCAAGGAATTTGACACTGGCATCGCCGCACCTGGCTACCATGAAGTGTTGCGCCTGATCGAGGACAGTCCGGTCCCGGTGGTGGCCGCCGTGCACGGCACGGCCCTTGGTGCCGGCACCGAAATCGCCCTTGCCTGCCATTACCGCATCGCCCATGAAGGCGCGCGCTTCGGTCTGCCGGAGCTCTCGCTTGGCATCATCCCCGGTGCTGGCGGCACCCAGCGGTTGCCGCGCGTGGTACCGCTCGAGGTTGCGCTCGATATGACGTTGACCGGCAAACCTTTGCCCGCAGCGAAAGCAACTGAAGCGGGACTGGCCGATGCCGTCGTGGGCGGCGACGTCGTACCGGCCGCAGTCGCATTCGCGCGTGATCTGGTTGCCAAGGGCGCCGGCCCGCGCCGCACCCGCGAGCAGCCGGTCAAAGGTGCGGAACAGGCAACCGAATTGTTCGCTGCCAAGCGCGCCCAGATCGCCAAGACCATGCGCAACCGGCAATCGCCGATCGCGTTGCTCGCATCGCTCCAGGCTGCAGTGGAGCGGCCGTTCGACCAGGGGCTGCAAATCGAGGGCATGCTGTCGGCGCAACTCGAACAGGCCACCGAGGCCAAGGCGCTGCGCCATCTGTTCCATGCGGAGCGGGAAGTGCGCAATATCCCTGGACTGGCACCAAACATCGCGCCACGGCCGGTGGCGCGCATCGGCATCGTCGGCGCCGGCACCATGGGCGGAGGGATTGCGATGTGCTGTGTCAACGTCGGCATTCCCGTGACGCTGGTGGATGCTGCACAACAGAACCTTGATCGCGGCATGGCGACTATCCGCAAGAACTACGAACGTTCAGTCTCCCGCGGAACTCTCAAGCAGGAACAGCTCGAACAACGCATCAGGCTGATTACGCCGAGTCTGGATTTCGCGGCGCTGTCAGACGCCGACCTGCTCATAGAGGCGGTGTTTGAAAACCTCGCGCTAAAAAAGGAAGTTTTCGCCAAATTCGACGCGATCGCCAAAGCCGGCGCGATCCTCGGGACCAACACGTCGACGCTGGATATCAACGAGATCGCCGCCGTCACGCGGCGGCCGCAGGATGTGCTCGGCCTGCATTTCTTCAGTCCGGCCAACGTCATGCAACTGCTCGAAATTGTTCAGGCTGACAAGACCGCCCCCGAGGTCGTGGTCACGGCGCTGGAACTGGCCAAGCGAATCAGGAAGACCGGGGTAGTCGCCAAGGTGTGCTACGGCTTCATTGGCAATCGCATGATGGACCCATATGGCCGCGAGGCCGAGCGCTGCCTGCTGGAGGGCGCCACGCCCGCGGAGGTGGATGGTGCGCTGGAGCAGTGGGGCATGGCGATGGGCATTCTCGCCGTGTATGACCTGGCTGGCGTCGACATCGGCTACTTGACGCGACTCGAACGCAAGCATTTGCTGCCAAACGACCCTGGCTTCTACCGTCCTTCCGCGATACTCAATGAACACGGCTGGCTGGGCCAGAAGACCGGGCGCGGCTATTACCGCTACGACGGCGCCGATCGCAAACGCACTGCGGACCCGGAGGTGAACGCCTTGCTGCAGGAGGAAGGCAAGCGCTTGAACATCCCACAACGCAAGCCGACGGCGCAGGAAATCCAGGAACGCTGCCTATACGCGATGATCAACGAAGGCGCGCAGCTGCTGGAAGAGGGCATCGCGCTACGCGCAAGCGATATCGACGTTGCGTATACCGCGGGCTACGGTTTTCCCCGCTATCGCGGTGGCCCGATGTTCTACGCCGACACAGTAGGACTCAGGGCAGTCTACGACAAGATCATTGAATTTCAGAGGACCCTTGATCCGCAGTACTGGCAGCCGGCCCCGCTGCTGAAAAAACTGGCGCTTGATGGTTCCAGTTTCGCGCAGTGGCAGGCCGAACAATTGCGCTAATTCTGGAGAGAAATCTTGGCTCACGCATTCATTCCCTACGGCCTTTACTGGTCCACTCCCTTCGCCAAATGGCAAGGCCCGCTTGCCCATTTGAACAGCCTGCGGTTGGCGGCCAGCGTCGGCAAGCAGGCACTGCAAGCCAGGCACTTTCCGATGGATTGCATCGATCTTGGCATCCTAGGCCACACCAATCCGCAGCATGGAAGTTTCTATGGCCTACCCTATGTTACCGGCATGATGGGCCTGGAAAACGTGGCAGGCCCGACCGTGCAGCAGGCTTGCGCCACCAGCGCGCGCGGCCTTCAGATGGCCGCCGGCGAGGTGGCCGACGGCTCGTCCCGGTGTGCATTGCTGATCACCGCCGACCGTTGCTCGAACGGTCCGATCGTGTACTACCCTGATTCCACCGCCCCCGGCGGTTCCGGCATCACCGAGCGCTGGGTGCTGGACAATTTTGCCCTCGACCCGCACGCCAAAAACTCGATGCTCGACACCGCCGAGAATGTGGCAGAAAAGTTTGGCGTAAGTACCGCCGAGCAGCACGAAGTTGCGCTGGCGCGATACGCCCAATACCAGCAATCGTTGGCGAACGAGCGCGCCTTCCAGCGCCGCTATATGGTCGATGTGCCGGTGACCGATGCCGGGTTTCGCAAGCAAACGGGAACGCTTTCCAGCGACGATGGCATTTTCGCAACAACTGTCGAGGGACTTGCCAGACTCAAGACCGTCAAGCCGAACGGTACCGTCACCTTCGGAGCGCAGACCCATCCGGCCGACGGCAACGCCGGGGTGATCGTCACCACACGCGAAATCGCACACGAAGTTTCCCTCGATCCAAAGATCACCGTGGAATTGCTCGGCTTCGGCCAGTCGAGAGTGGAGAAAGGCCACATGCCGATGGCGGTCGCACCGGCCGCAATGGCAGCGCTGAATAGTGCGGGGCTAAGCATCAAGGATGTCGATGCGGTGAAAACGCACAACCCCTTCGCGGTCAACGACATCGCTTTCGCCCGCGAAACCGGCTTTCCTCTGGAAAAGATGAACAACTACGGCTGCTCTCTGATCTGGGGTCACCCGCAAGGACCGACCGGCCTGCGCAGCGTGATCGAACTGATCGAGGAACTCGCCCTGCGTGGCGGCGGCATCGGGCTGTTCGGCGGTTGTGCGGCCGGCGATTCCGGCATGGCGCTGGTTTTACGCGTCAGCGGCTCCTGATCGGACCACCATGAGCAGGATCATTGTCTACGAGGTCAATGTAATATTTGGCGATTGCGATCCGGCAGGTATCGTGTTCTTCCCCAACTTTGTGAAGTGGATGGATGCCTCGTCGCTGAATTTTTTCATGAAGTGCGGCGTGCCGCCCTGGCGTGAGCTGGTCAAGACCACCGGCATCATTGGTGACCCGTTACTGGAGGTCAACATCAAGTTCATGCAATCGGCAACCTACGGCGAGACGCTGCTGATCCATACCAGCATTGCTGAATGGCGCGACAAGGTGTTTGTACAGAGTCATGTGATCAAGCGCGGCGAAGAAGTGCTGTGCGAGGGCACTGAGACACGTGCCTTTTGCGTGCGCCTGCCCGACAACCCGGACCGCATCAAGATGATTGCCGTGCCTGATGAAATCAAGGCCAGATGCATGTGACCTTGCGATTGATTTTTCCGTTCCCCAGCCCTCAAACCAAAAGGAGACTTTCATGAAGTTCAATCAAGCTGCAGCCTGTGGCGTCATTGCCTTATTGATGTCAGGTGCCGCACTGGCCGATATCACAATCGGCATCAGCCTGCCCCTGACCGGACCCGCCTCGGGTCTGGGCATTCCTTCCAAGAACGGGCTGGCCCTGTGGCCGGATAACATTGCGGGCGAAAAGGTCAGACTGCTGGTCCTGGACGACGCGAGCGATCCGACCCAGGCATCCAAGAATGCACGCCGTTTTATCAGCGAAGACAAGGTCGACGTCATCCTCGGCTCCGTCGCAACGCCCTGTGCGATTGCGATGTCAAGCGTGGCCGCGGAAGGGCAGACGGTGCAGCTGTCGCTATCGCCGGTCGACCTGCCGGAAGGCAAAGACGGCTGGACTTTCCGCATGCCGCAATCCATGCCGGTCATGGCATCCGGCGTAATCCAGCACATGAAAGCAAATGGTGTGAAGAACTTCGCGTTCATCGGCTATGCCGACGCCTATGGCCAGAGCTGGCTTAATGACATCACTCGCATCGGCAAGGAAGCCGGCATCAAGATCACCACAGTGGAACGCTATGGCCGTGCCGACACCAGTGTGACCGGCCAGGCGCTCAAAGTCATTTCCGGCAATCCGGATGCAATTTTGATAGTCGCATCCGGCAGTGGCGCCGCGCTGCCGCACAAGACCCTGATCGAGCACGGCTACAAAGGCAAGATTTACCAGACGCACGGCGCCGCGTCACGCGACCTGATCCGGCTCGGCGGCAAGGATGTCGAAGGCAGTTTTGTCATTTCAGGTCTGGCCGTATTGCCTGAAGCGTTGCCAGACAGCCATCCCTCCAAGAAACTGGCGGTCAGCTTTGTACAGGATTATGAAAAGATTTATGGCCCCAACACGCGCAATCAGTTTGCGGCATCGATCTATGACGCACAGCTCGTTCTGCAACGCGTGGTCCCGCAAGCCCTGAAGAAGGGCAAGACCGGCACAGCCGCATTCAGAACAGCGCTCAGGGAAGCACTCGAACAGGCAGGCAATATCACGATCACGCAGGGGGTCATGCACTTCACACCGACGGATCACTTCGGCCTTGGAGCAGATTCACGTATGATGCTGACGATCGAGAACGGCAACTGGAAATCTGCCGAGGCCCGCTAATCCGGCAGTCGCCGCAGCCAGGAACGGGAGGTCGGAACAGACCTCCCGCCGATAAGGAAATTCTGCAACGCAGCGGCTCCGCGTGGTCGGCGCAACCCTCGTCCGAGAAAATCCAGCCCATGCAACAACTCGCCATGAACCGCATCCACCGGGGAACAGTTCACTGCGACCCGCACAAAAATTCGTGCACGTCCGATTTTGGCGCGAATTTCACACTTGAAAATTGAGGATCTGCTCCCGCGAGCTGCGGTGAGTTCTTCGGCTCATTCTCAAGCGCAATGCTTTCCCGTCCCTTTAGCTACCTGACATGCGATCCAAACCTCCGACCAAATCAACTCGCGGCGTCCAGACAGCCACGACCTCCGCACTTGACCGGAGCACACTGCTCAGCCTGGTTGGCTACAACTTGCGCCAGGCTTATCTGCTCAGCATCGTTCCCCAGTTCCAGAGGCAACGAATGGTGAAATACCAGCTACGGCCGGTGGACTACACCATACTTTCACTTTTGAAATCAAACCCGAACATCAACCAGAAACGCCTGGCACAGGCGATCAATGTGTCGCCGCCCAATATGGCACCCGTACTGGATCGGCTGGAGGCCCGCAAGCTGTTGATCCGCCAGCGCAATCCGCTGGACAAGCGTTCTCAAACCATGGCACTGACAGCGGAAGGTCTGCTCATATGCGGCAAGGTGGAAAAAACCCTCGGAGAGCTCGACTGCAATGCGACTGCGGCGCTGGCTGACGCGGAACGGGTCGAACTGATCCGGCTATTGCAAAAAATGATCGAGCCGAAAGACCAATAAGCAATCTCGAGGCTGGAATCAGCGTTTCAGCCGTGCCGAAATCCGGTTGCCTGGCTGCAGATCGTCCATACCGGCGTTGTCGCCACATCGATTGCTTGTTTGGCCTTCGCCTGGAATGCGCGCCGACTATCAGCGGCAGCGACGCTGGTGCGCACGCCGCGGCCTGGCTGTTTGAGTGGTCTTTGAGCAGGCGCCAGGGTGTCGGAGCCTTGCTGCGAGGGGTTGCCCCGAAAACCCTGTGCTTGAACTGGCCCGGGGCCCGTTTTGCCAATTTATAGAATGAAATTGGCCTCCAGTCCATTAGCTACGTGCGTATTGCGCTATTTAATTGATAGCATTACAGAGACATTCGCAAGATACCACGCTGTGGCGAATGGAACCGTCAACAGTATGGCATCGGAATTTATTTGCTGCAAACAGGGCTGGCAGAGGTTCCAGAATGAACTCAGGGCGACTGTGCTTTCCAGCAATGCGTATCATGGCGCAACGGCAGCTAAGTCTTGTGCTGGCAGCTCGCGTAGCGCGATACGATTGTTATCGTGGCTTGCGCGCCGCGCCAAACCGCCTGCAGCATGAGCAAGCGCCCGGTCAGTTATTCGTGTGTCAAAAATGAAGGAGAAAAATATGGCTATTCCCCATGCAACACCTGGCGACGTAATTGACGTGCGGCCGCTTGGCGCAGCCCTTGCCTCGACGCGCACGCATGCGCTGTTCAAGTCCGGCGATCTG
>JAHFQQ010000240.1 GCA_023259235.1 Polaromonas sp.
TCAATGCCCATTTGCTGCGCCAGGAAGGCGTGTTCAAAGTAGGCTGAGTTGTACCTGCCGGGAGTAAGCAGCACCACGGTGGGCTGAACGGCGGCCGGCGGTGCCATGGCGCGCAGGGTTTCCAGCAGCAAGTCAGGGTAGTGCGCCACCGCGGCCACACGGTTCTCCCGGAAGAGTTCGGGGAACAACCGCAGCATCATCTTGCGGTCTTCCAGCATGTAGCTTACGCCGCTGGGCACGCGCAGATTGTCTTCAAGAACATGGTATTCGCCCTCGCCCTGCGCATTGGCGGCGCGCACGATGTCGATGCCGCTGACGTGAGAGTAAATATTGCCCGGCACCTCCACGTCCATCATCTCCGGTCGAAACTGCGCGTTCTGGAAAATATGTTCGGACGGAATCACGCCCGCCTTGATGATCTCCTGGCCGTGATAGGCGTCGTGGATGAAGCGGTTGAGCGCCGTGACGCGCTGCACCAGCCCGCGTTCCATTTCGGCCCATTCATGCCCCGGAATGATGCGTGGAATCAGGTCAAACGGGATCAGCCGCTCGGTGCCGCCGTTTTCATTGCTTTCATCCTTGGCCCCATACACGGCAAACGTAATGCCAACCCGGCGAAAAATCATTTCCGCTTCAGCCCGGCGCGCCTGCATCACCTCGGCTGGCTGCCTGGCCAGCCAGCGCTGGTAGCCCTGATAATGCTCACGGACGCTGGATGCCGTGGCATTCATCTCATCAAAGATCGGGCGGCTCATGGATTTGACCTCCGGCGGGGTTGCTTGACGCGTAGGTTAAATGTATCGGGAAACCAAAGCAAGTTATGCGCCAAACCGGAACATTTGGCGCTATTTGTCAATTTCCATTGCATGATGCCAGTAGCGCAGGCCCTCTTGCCGATGGCAGGTGATATCGCCGGGTGTGCGGCTTTGCCAGGTCGCGGCGCCGCACTGCGGCGACTTGACCAGCCGGATGCCGCGCTCCCGATAACGCGCCAGCACCAATTCGACCGGGTGGCCAAAGCGGTTGCGGTAACCGGCCTGCGCCAACGCCAGTTTGGGCCGCACCGCGTCGAGAAAAGACGCGCTCGACGAGGTCTTGCTGCCATGGTGCGGCATGAGCAGGAAATCAGCCTTCAAGCGGGCCGACCCGGTGCTTGATGCCAGCCTGAGCTCTTGCGCAGACTCAAGATCGCCCACCAGAAGCGCCGTCTGGCTGCCGTTGGAGACGCGCAGCACGCAGCTCATGGCGTTTGACTTATTGGCCACCTCGTAATCAGCCAGCGCCGGATGCAGCACTTCAAAAGTCACCGCATCCCAATTCCAGCGCTGGCCCGCCACGCAGCGGCTGGCCTTGCGCAGCGCCTGCAACTCGTGCGTATCTTCGATCGAGCTGAGCAAGCCGGCCTGCGGCTGCATGGCCAGCACGGCGGGAGCGCCGCCGGTATGGTCGCTGTCGCGGTGACTCAGCACAAGCAGGTCAATCTTCTCGCCCAGAGCGCGCAGCAGCGGCACCAGCACGCGGTTGCCTGCATCGCTTTCACGCGAAAACCGCGGCCCGGTGTCGTACAGCAATGCATGGCTGGCAGTGCGCACCAGCACCGCGTTGCCCTGGCCGATGTCGGCGGCCAGCATCTCAAACTGCCCGGCGGCCGGACGCACGGGTTGCCACAGCAAAACCGGCAGCAGCAGCGGAAGACCCAGCACGCGCCAATGCCATGGCAGCCGCAAAGCCAGCAGGCTGCCGCCCAGCACGCCTGCCACGGCGCACCACAGCGGCGCCGCGGCCACACTCAGCGAAGCCAGCGGCCATGCGGCCAGCCACTGCAAAAACGCCGCGAGCAAGCCCACGGCCCAGGCCGCCACGTCCCACATCGGAGCCCACAGCACGCCCAGCATGGCCAGCGGCGTGACGACCAGGGTGACCCAGGGAATCGCCACTGCATTGGCCAGCAAGCCAACCAGCGACACCTGATTGAACAGCAGCAGCGACAAGGGGGTAAGCGCCAGCGTGACCACCCATTGCTCATGAAACATGGCCCCCACGCTTGCCGCTGCGCGTGCTGCGCTGCCCCCCGAGGGGGCTGAACTTGCTCGGGGCGGCCCTTCGCTGCGTTCGATGGTTTCCCCTAAATTATCCAGGTCAAATTGGTCATTAGCCCTTGTACCTCGGGCGTCACCAGCTCCTGAATCAGTAGCAAATAGAATACCTACCGCCACAAACGACAGCCAGAACCCGGCCTGCATCAGGGCCCAGGGATCCAGCGCCACCACCACGGCCATGGCCAGCAGCCATACTTGCGGCCATGGCCACCGCTTGCCGCTTTGCCGCAGCAGTACCACGGTGGCCAGCATCCATATGGTTCGCTGCGCCGGCACGCCCCAGCCTGAAAACAGCGCGTAGAGGGCAGCCAGAAAAAGACCACCCAGGGCGCCGGCGCTGCTGGCTGGAAGCGCCAGGCAAAGCCGCGGCGTCAGCCGGACGGAACACCGCCACAGACTGCTCAGCAGCAGCGACGCAAGCCAGGCAAACATGGTGATGTGCAGACCCGAAATGCTCATCAGATGCGCCACACCGGTGGCGCGGAAAACATTCCAGTCGGCGCGCTCAATGGCGTTTTGATCGCCCACCACCAGCGCGGCCAGCACACCGGCGAGCTGCCGGTTTTCAACCCGCTCGTAAATGGCTTCCCGCACCGACTGGCGGGCGCGCTCGACCGGATGCGCCCAACCGTCAGTGAGTTTGACGGGTGGTGCATCATGCGGCCCGGCCCGCACATAGCCGGTGGCCTGAACCCCCTGCTCCCAAAGCCAGAGTTCATAGTCAAAACCGTGCGGGTTGCTGTTGCCGTGGGGCGCCTTGAGCCGCACCGTCATCTGCCAGCGTTCACCGGCGCGCAGGCTTTGCGGCTGGCGCTGCAAAGCCAGTTCCAGTTCGGCAGGGTCAGCACTTTCCAGTGCCGAACTCCGGGCCTCGCGCGCGCCAAAGCCCGCATACCAGCCCAGCAGAAGCTGCGGCGGCAGGGTCACGGGTTGCCCGTTGAGGCGGGCCGATTCGATGCCAAGGCGAAACCGCAGCGCGTCTTCGCCAGGCTGCGGCATGGCCAGCACCATGCCGGTCACCGCGAGGTCGCGCCCCTCCAGCGCCGGGTTCAATGTGGTGGCCTGAAAAACACTGGCCCGCCAGCCGGTTGCGCCGAAACCCAGCAGCGCTGCGCACAGTAAAACAGCCCATCCGGCGCCGCGAAAGTTTCTTCTCGCTGCGCCAGCATAGAGACCCCCCACCAGCACACCGCCCAGCGTCGCTAGCGTGGCATACCCCACGCCCTGCCACAGGCTGGCCTGCTGCAGTTGCAGCGCCACCCCGGCGATGAAGCCGCTGAACATAAGCCCTGGGCTGATGGAGCTTGCCTGCAACCGGGTCTTGGCTGTCAAATCCATCAACCGTTCCAAGTTATATTCAAGAATTCAATCATTCACCCCCCAAGGACACCCCCATGAGTATCGACGCCCAAAACATCTATGACAAGCTCAAGGCACTGGGCATTACCCTGCCCGCGGTGGCCACCCCGGCAGCGGCCTACGTGCCTTTCGTGCAGACCGGCAAACTGGTGTTCCTGAGCGGCCATCTGCCCAAAAAAGAGGGTCAGGTCATCGTCGGGCAACTCGGCAAGAACCTCACGACCGGGGAAGGCAAGGCGGCTGCCCGCGCCATCGCCATAGACCTGATGGGCACGCTGCACGCGGCGGTGGGTGACCTGAACAAGGTCAAACGCATCGTCAAGCTCATGAGCCTGGTCAACTCGACCAGCGATTTCACCGAACAGCACCTGGTGACCAACGGCTGCAGTGAATTGCTCGGTGAAGTGTTTGGCGACGCCGGCAAGCATGCCCGCAGCGCATTCGGCGTGGCGCAAATTCCTCTGGGAGCCTGCGTGGAAATTGAACTGATTGCCGAGGTGGAGTGAGTCCGTATGAGGGGTCAAGGCAATGTTGAATAGACATTGTGCTGCCAAAGGTAGTAAGAACAATATGTCTCACAGCAATTCTCTACAACGCATGTATCGGGTTGCGAAATAAATTCTGGCGTTATTTCAGCTTCAACACTCCAAAACATAAGATGAAATCATTTTTATCAACGTTGAATAGGGACTTGAGGTTTTATGTTTAAAAATGTGATTTCGGGAGTCGCGTTAGCGCTGGTCGTTGCCCTGATTGGCGCCTACTTGCTGGTGCGAAGTGGTTTTATTCCAGCCAATGCCGATGCAAATCCGGGTCAGATTGAGCTATGGATGGCCAGTACTTCCCTGGACGCAACGCTACGCCGTGAAGCTCCAACAGGCCAAAATCCGGTGACCTTGTCTGAACAAAATCTCCTCAATGGGGCTCATCTTTTCGCGCAAAACTGTGCGGTTTGCCACGGGTCCGCAAAGGGTACGGCATCGTCGTCGCCAATAGCGAAAGGCCTGTATCCCAGGCCGCCGCAAATGGCGACCGATGGCGTTGAGGACGACCCGGAAGGTTTTTCGTTTTGGAAAATCAAGCATGGTATCCGCCTGACGGGCATGCCGTCGTTCGGGTACTCCCTGAGCGACCAGGAGATATGGACGCTTGCGCTGTTCCTGAAGAACATGGACAAGCTGCCACCTGCCGCGCAACAAGTTTGGCAGAACGTCCGGAATTGGCCGATTGTTACCCCGATTCAGACGCCACAAAAATAGCCTGCACGACTCCCCCTGCGCAGTCATGCTTTCAAACTGCGCGCAGGTACCGGCGACGACTTTCCTTGTCCGGCCGACATACGCAACGGGCCATCCGGCTCAGTGGCCAGGATCTGCGCCGGGAGGCAGGCTACTGCATGAACCAGCCGTGGCTGACAACCAGGGATTGGCCCGTCAAGGCGTTCGAGCCGAAGCCGGCGAACAGCAGCGCAACCTCGGCCACGTCCTGCACGGTCGTGAATTCACCGTCAACGGTCTCC
>JAHFQQ010000241.1 GCA_023259235.1 Polaromonas sp.
TGTGGAGGGCCGCCAGCGCCGGCCGGTGGGCGATGGAAACCAGGCTGCCGCCCGCCTGCTTCACCTGTGCCAGCAGTTTTTCATACAGGGCTTTTTCGGCTGCCGCGTCCAGTGCGCTGGTCGCTTCATCGGCAAAAATCCAGCTTGGCTTTTTCAGCAGTACCCGGGCAATCGCCAGGCGTTGCTGCTCGCCCCCCGAGAGCTTCTGGCTCCAGGCGTCCTGGTCGTCCAGCCGGCTGATCAGTTGCGGCAGCAGCGCGTCAGTCAGTGCCTGCCCGAGGGCCTCGTCGCTGTACTGCGCGGCAGGCTGCGGGTAGGCCAGTGCATCGCGTAGCCTACCGTCCGGAAAGTAGGGGCGCTGGGGAATGAACATGGCGTCGGCCGGCAAGTGGGTCTGGCCCGTGGCAAAAGGCCAGATGCCCGCCAGTGCGCGGAACAGTGTCGATTTGCCGCTGCCCGAGGCGCCTTTGACGAGCACGCTCTGGCCCGGACCGACCTGCGCCGAGACGTTGTCCAGCAAGGTCGCGCCGGTCGGCAGCGCCACGCGCAGGCCGCTGACGGCCAGCGTATCGGCGGCGGCTATCGGGTGCTCGCAGTTTGCTACCAAATTGGTAGCTATATGAGCACGACCTGCCTGGGCTACAGCCATTATATTGTCTTCAAAACTGGTCAGCCGGTCGGTCGTGGCGCGCCATGAGGCCAGACTGCTGTAGTTGTCAACCAGCCAGCTCAGCGAGTCTTGTACGCGCCCGAAGGCAGAGGCAATTTGCATCAGTTCTCCGAGCTGGATGGCACCGCTGAAAAAGCGCGGCGCGGCCACGATAAACGGAAATACCACGGCGGCCTGGCCAAAAAAGTTGGTGAACCAGACCAGGTTCTTCTGCTTTTTGATCAGCTTGATGTAGTTGCCCAGCACAGCGGAAAAACGCGTGTCGAGCTGCGCCCGTTCCACCGCTTCGCCCTGGTCCAGCGCAATTGATTCGCTGTATTCGCGCACCCTTACCATATGGTGCCGAAAGTCGGCTTCGTAGCGCTGCTGCAGAAAATTGAGCCTGATCTGCGGCCGGCCGATGTAGTGGGTAATCACGCTGCCGGCAACGCAATACAGCACCGCCATCCAGACCATGAAACCCGGAATGCTGTAGCTGGTTCCACCCAGCGTGAAGGCAAAGGCGCCCGACAGCGTCCACAGGATGCCGACAAAACTCATCAGCGTGACCACGGCGTTGAGCAGCCCCATGCTCAGCGAAATGCTGTAGCTGGTAAACAGGTTGATATCCTCCTGAATCCGCTGGTCCGGGTTGTCGGAGGTCCGGGCGGCATTCAGGGCATTGGCGCTGCCCAGGCTGGGGCTGGTATAGCGCGCCAGCTCGAGCTGGTAAAACGCGTTGTCGGCCAGCCAGCGCCGCAGGTAATGCGTCGTCATCCAGGCGCGCCAGCGCACTTCCAGCAACTGCGTCAGGTAAAAGCGGTAAACCGCGATCAGGATGAAGGCAAAGGCCAGGTAGGTAAAGCGCCCAAGCTGCGTCCAGAATACGGTCGCGTTCTTGTTTTGCAGCGCGTCGTAAAACACCCGGTTCCACTCATTGAGCAGCACCAGCATGTACACGGCACCGAGGTTGAGCAGGACAATGGCCAGCAGCAGGCCGCGCGCCTTCCATTTGTCCTCGCTCTTGAAATAAGGCGCCGACAGCGCCCGGGCCCGGGCCGTGAATTGTTTGAAGGCACTGAGTTTGAGACTGATGCGTGAGAGCAGATTCATGGGAGCGGGCCTGGTTCCAGTCATTTTTGCAGCGGGTTGGCCACGCCGCTGGCCACATGGCCCGAGGGCACATGGCGGGCCGCCGAATGAACGTGGCCGGCCTGGTCGTCAAAGAAGAAATCGGGTTCGAATTCGCGCAGGAACCCGCCCTTGGCCAGGCCACCCAGAAACATCGCTTCATCCACCTCGATGTTCCAGTCCATCAGTGTGCGGATGGCGCGCTCGTGCGCCGGGGCGCTGCGCGCGGTGACCAGCGCGGTGCGAAGGCGCATTTGCGAAGTGCCGCTTTGCTGCAGGCGATGCAGCGCCTTGAGCAGGGGCATGAACGGGCCCGGCGGCAGCGGCTTGGCCGCAAGCTTGCGCTCATGCTTTTGAAACGCCTCCAGTCCGCCCTGCTGAAACACCCGCTCGGCCTGATCGGAAAACAGCACCGCATCGCCGTCGAACGCGATGCGCACCTCGTTGGGATAGTTGCGCCCGGCGTGGACCGAATGCGTGGCCACGGTAGCCGCCGCGAACCCCGCATCCAGTGCCGCCCGCACATCCTCGGGGTTGGCGGAGAGGAACAGATTGGCCTGCAAGGCGCGCAGGTAGTGATACGGCGCGCGTCCCTTGGTGAACACGCCGCGCTCCAGCGGCAGCGCGCTGGCGCTGGCCGAGCGAAACACCCGCAGCCCCGACACCGGGTCATTGCGCGACAGCATCACCACTTCCACCCGTTTGACTTCGGTGTTGAATGCCAGCAGTTTTCTGACCAGTGAAAACGCCACGCCCGGCTTGGCGGGGGTGTCAAGGCGATCGAGCTGCAGCTTCATGTAAGTCCGGTCCGGCTTGGCGTCCGCTGCCGCAGGGTCCGCCAAACCGGCCTCAAAAACGCGGTTTTCTTCTTCAAAATCAAACAGCGCGCGCGACGAAATCGCCACCACGAGCTGACCCTCAAGATTTGCTGCCATGGTGATGCCTTGTGTTTCTTTCAGGGGATGGGTTGAGTTGCGGCGTCGGTGTGCGCCATTGTCCACAATCCGGCGCGCCCTGGAGCCATGGCCCGGCTCGCGCTGTCTGACGCTTG
Organism: Polaromonas sp.; assembly: GCA_023259235.1. Classification (GTDB taxonomy): domain Bacteria; phylum Pseudomonadota; class Gammaproteobacteria; order Burkholderiales; family Burkholderiaceae_C; genus Polaromonas. The sequence goes on from JAHFQQ010000241.1 coordinate 2,832, forward strand.
CCGCGCGCCATTGGTTCCGCCGTCCCGATCACACCCGCGGCGCCGGCACCGCCTAAAATGGCATCATGCTGGCTCAAAGAACCCTTAAATCCCTGACCAGGGCGGTCGGCGTGGGTCTGCACAGCGGCCAGCGCGTGGAACTCACGTTGCGTCCAGCGCCGCCCGATACCGGCATTGTGTTCAGGCGCATCGATTTGCCGCAACCCGTCGATATTCCCATTTCGGCGCAGGCGGTTACCGACACCCGGATGGCGTCAACCATCTCCAGCGGCAATGCCAAGGTGCACACCGTCGAGCACTTGATGTCGGCCTGCGCCGGTTTGGGGCTGGACAACCTGTACATCGACATCACGGCCGAAGAGGTGCCCATCCTCGACGGTTCCGCCGCGTCATTCGTATTTTTGCTGCAATCGGCGGGCATCGAGCCGCAGGCCGCGCCCAGGCGCTTTATCCGGGTCATCAAACCGGTTGAAGTGCGCGAAGGCGAGGGTGCCAACGTCAAGTGGGCGCGGCTGGAGCCCTATGAGGGCTACAAGCTGAGTTTCGAGATCGACTTTGACCACCCGGCCGTGGATTCCACCGGCCAGCGCGTGGAGTTCGACATGAGCTCGGGCGCCTACACCCGTGACATTGCGCGCGCCCGCACCTTCGGCTTTACCAGGGATGTGGAGATGATGCGCAGCAACGGGCTGGCGCTCGGCGGCGGGCTCGACAACGCCATCGTCATGGACGACTACAGGGTCCTCAACAGCGAGGGCCTGCGCTACAAGGACGAGTTCGTCAAGCACAAGATCCTCGACGCCATGGGTGATCTGCACCTGCTGGGCAAGCCGCTGCTGGCCGCCTACAGCGCTTTTCGCTCCGGCCATGCGATGAACAACCGGCTGCTGCGCGAATTGCTCGCGCACCAGGAGGCCTGGGAAGTGATCACGTTCGAAGACGAAACACGCGCGCCGGCCGGTTTTGCCACGCTGGCACCCGCCTGGTAGCGCACGCAACAAGGGCCAGTCCATGCCGGTTTTTCGCTCGATCATTTTGCTGTCGCTGCTGGCCGCCGCCGTATCATTCGTGTTGTACGCAGGCACCGGGCAGGTGCGCTTCAGGCGCTTCGGCCTGACCGTCCTGAAATGGACGCTGCTCGCAGCATTCGGATTTTTCGCGGTGCTGATCCTGCAACGTGTGGGTTAAGCCGTCACTACCAATTTCCGTGTGCAAAATTTCCCAGGGAACAACCATGAATGACGCGCCCGAACCGGATTGGGACCCAACATCCGCGGTGGTGCAGAGCGACCAGCTTGCCGCTTACGATGACATGCGCGAGCGGCATCCGCTTGCCTACAGCGATTTTCTGGGCTGGTCGCTGTTTCGGCATGCGGACGTCGTTCGTGTGCTGAACGACCACCGCACCTTCAGCAACGCCGTATCGAGGCATCTCTCGGTTCCCAACGGGATGGATCCGCCCGGGCACACCGGGTATCGCCGCCTGGTTGAAGGCTATTTCGGGCCTGACCGATTGGCTGCGTTCGAGCCGCAATGCCGGGAGATCGCCGCCCGCCTGGCCCGCTCGCTCCCGGGGCGCGATGAGGTCGAGTTCGTCAGCGCGTTTGCCGGGACGTTCGCCGTGCAGGTTCAGTGTGCCTTTCTTGGCTGGCCGCCGGAGGTGCATGAGTCGCTGCGAAGCTGGACCCAGAACAACCGCGCGGCCACCCTTTCCCGGGACCGGGCAGCGATGGCACGGATCGCGGACGAGTTCGAGGAATTTGTGGGCGGTTTGTTGCGCAGCCGGCGCGCCAGCGGCGCGCCGGCTGCCGATGACATCGTCGCCAGCTTGCTGCGCGAGAGGCTGGACGGCCAGCCCCTGCGCGACGACGTGATTGCCAGCATCCTGCGCAACTGGACCGTCGGTGAAGTGGGCACCATCTCGACGTCGGTGGGAATCCTGGCGCACCACATCTCGGAACACGCCGATCTGCAGCGGCAATTGCGCGCGCAGCCCTCGTTGCTGCCCGCCGCAATCGATGAAATCCTCCGGATTCACGGGCCGCTGGTGGTCAACCGGCGGATCACGACCTGCCCGGTGAGCATTGGCGGCCGCGCGATGCAAGCCGGCGAGCGGATCTCGCTGAACTGGATCGCCGCCAATC
>JAHFQQ010000013.1 GCA_023259235.1 Polaromonas sp.
GGAGTTCTTGTCCTTGACCTGCTTGATGAAGTCGCCGATTTTTTCGATGCCGCCGTTTCTCTGGATGTCGCCCAGCATGTTCAGCGCAGCTTCGTTGGCACCGCCATGCGCCGGGCCCCACAGGCAGGCGACACCGGCTGCAATCGCCGCGAACGGGTTGGTGCCCGAGGAGCCGCACAGGCGAACCGTCGAGGTTGAGGCATTCTGCTCATGGTCGGCGTGCAGGGTGAAGATGCGGTCCAGTGCGTGCTCAAGCACTGGGTTGACCGTGTATTCCGCGCAGGGCGTGGCAAACATCATGTGCAGGAAGTTGCCGGCATAGCTCAGGTTGTTCCTGGGGTACATGTAGGGTTGACCCATGGTGTACTTGTAGGTCATGGCCACCAGCGTCGGCATTTTGGCGATCAGGCGAATCGCGGCAATTTCGCGGTGTTGCGGATTGGTGATATCCGTGCTGTCATGGTAGAAGGCCGATAGCGCGCCGACCAGCCCGGTCATGATGGCCATGGGGTGGGCGTCACGGCGGAAACCACGCATGAAAAACTGCATCTGCTCGTGGGCCATGGTGTGGTTGCTCACGCGGCTGACGAAATCCTCTTTCTGCGCTGCATTGGGCAACTCGCCGTAAAGCAGCAGGTGGCAGGTTTCCAGGTAGTCGCAATTCGTGGCGAGCTGCTCGATCGGGTAGCCGCGATAAAGCAACTCGCCCTTGTCGCCGTCGATGTAGGTAATGGCTGACTGGCAAGCCGCCGTTGACAGGAAGCCGGGGTCATAAGTGAACATGCCGGTCTGGCCATACAACTTGCGAATGTCGATCACATCCGGACCCACTGTGCCCTGGTACACCGGCAAGTCCACGCTGGGGCTGCCGTTGCTGAAGGACAGGGTTGCTTTGTTGTCGGCTAACTTCATGTTCGATTCTTTCTTTGGTACTGCCCCGGACTGTCGCCGGGCCGGGGGCCGGTCGCCGCAGGGCGAAGCAGGTTTAAAATTTCAAGCGCATCCGGGGTGCTGGCGCTTGCCTTTGCGATGGCATCGGAAAGTTCGCCGGGCTCCTTGCGCCTGAGCAGCAGGTCCAGCAAATCATTGTCAGCCAGATTCATCAGGTCATTCAGGCCTCGCGCCTGTCCGACGGTTAACGTGGCCTCATGGCGCAGGAAAAATCTCTCGATCAGCAGGTCGTTTTCCAGCAAGCCGCGACGGCAGCGCCACTTCAGCTTGCTCAAACCGCGCTGATCCAGGAGCGCCGCGGCAGCGCCCCGCGGATCTGGTTTCGATCGGTCCAAAGCAGAGGCGGCTCCCGCGGAGGGCGGTGCATTGCGCGAAGTGAAGGGCGTGGGGAGCATATTCTCAGACCGTGCGCAAAACCATCATTTCCTTGATCTTGCCAATCGCCTTCGCCGGGTTCAGACCTTTGGGGCAGACATCGGTGCAGTTCATGATCGTGCGGCAACGGAACAGCCGGTAGGGGTCTTCCAGATCGTCGAGTCGCTCCTCGGTGCCCTGATCACGGCTGTCGGCCAGGAAACGGTAAGCCTGCAACAGGCCGGCCGGACCGACGAACTTGTCGGGATTCCACCAGAAACTCGGGCAGGCCGTAGAACAGCAGGCGCATAAAATACACTCATACAGACCGTTGAGTTCTTCGCGTTCCTCCGGGCTTTGCAGGCGCTCCCTTTCGGGCGGCAAGCTGTCGTTGATCAGGTAGGGTTTGATGGAATCGTACTGCTTGAAAAACTGGGTCATATCGACAAACAGGTCGCGCACTACCGGCAGGCCTGGAAGCGGTTTCAATACGATCTTGCCTGGAAGCGTGCGCATGTTGGTCAGGCAGGCCAGACCGTTCTTGCCATTGATGTTCATGGCGTCCGAACCACAAACACCTTCGCGGCATGAGCGGCGGTATGAAATGGTTGGATCAATGGCCTTGAGCTTCATCAGGGCATCGAGCAGCATGCGCTCACTGCCATCAAGCTCGACCTCGATGGTCTGCATATAGGGCTTGGCATCGGTATCAGGGTTGTAGCGGTAGATTTCGAAGGTGCGTTTGGTCATTTGGGGGAGTTCTCCTAGACGTCGCCAGATCAGAATGTGCGAACTTTGAGCGGGATCGATTCGACGGTCAATGGTTTCAGGGTGACCGGCTTGTAACTGAGGCTGTTGGTGGCCTTGTCCCATAAAGTGTGCTTGAGCCAGTTGACGTCATCGCGGCCCAGAGGTGTGTTCGCATCATCAGCGGGGCGGTCGTAGTCGAGTACGCTGTGGGCACCGCGGCATTCATGCCGGGCGGCGGCGGAAACCATGGTGGCTTGCGCGACTTCAATCATGTTTTCAACTTCAAGCGCTTCGATGCGTGCCGTGTTGAAAATTTTCGACTTGTCGGCCAGCGTGATGCCTCCAACGCGTTCGCGCAGTCTGGCGATTTCGGCGACGCCTTCATCCATGCTCGCTTGTGTGCGAAACACGCCAGCGTGCATCTGCATGGTCGCGCGAATGTCGTCCGCCACTTTCTGCGCATATTCGCCAGCCGTGGCTTTGTCAAGCCGGTTCAGGCGCTCCAGCGAAGCATCCGCTGCGTCGGCGGGCAGCGGTTTGTGTTCTTCATTTTTATTATTGAATTCAATAATGTGCTGACCCGCCGCACGTCCGAAAACCACGATGTCAAGCAATGAATTGCAGCCCAGGCGGTTGGCGCCGTGTACGCTGACGCAGGAGCATTCCCCCACCGCATACAGACCATTGACAATTTCCTGGGCGCCGTTTTTGGGAGCAACCACCTGACCCGTGATGCTGCTTGGGATACCACCCATCTGGTAATGGTTGGTGGGAATCACGGGAATGGGTTCTTTGGTGATATCGACATTGGCGAAGTTATGGCCAATCTCAAACACCGACGGGAGGCGCTTCATGATGGTCTCGGCACCCAGGTGGGTCATGTCGAGGTTGATGTAGTCCTTGTTGGGTCCGCAGCCGCGGCCCTCCTTGATTTCCTGGTCCATGCAGCGCGACACGAAGTCGCGCGTGGCCAGGTCTTTGTAAGCGGGCGCATAGCGCTCCATGAACCGTTCGCCGTTGCTGTTGCGCAAGATGGCGCCCTCGCCCCGGCAGCCTTCCGTCAGCAGCACGCCGGCACCATACACGCCGGTGGGGTGAAATTGCCAGAACTCCATGTCCTGCAGCGGGATGCCCGCGCGGGCCGCCATGCCCAGACCGTCGCCGGTGTTGATGTAGGCGTTGGTTGATGCCGCATAAATCCGTCCGGCGCCACCCGTGGCCAGCAACACGGTCTTGGCCTGCAGGATGTGCATGTCACCGGTTTCCATTTCCAGCGCGGTGACGCCGACCACATCCCCCTCGGCATCGCGAATCAGATCCAGCGCCATCCATTCGACGAAAAAATTGGTGCGGGCCTTGACGTTTTGCTGGTACAGCGTATGCAGCATGGCGTGACCGGTGCGATCCGCAGCGGCGCAGGCGCGCTGAACGGCTTTTTCGCCATGGTTGCTGGTGTGTCCACCGAACGGGCGCTGGTAGATCGTGCCGTCCGGGTTGCGGTCGAAGGGCATGCCGAAGTGTTCGAGCTCGTAAACCACCTTGGGCGCTTCACGGCACATGAACTCGATCGCGTCCTGGTCACCCAGCCAGTCGCCTCCCTTGACGGTGTCGTAAAAGTGAAAATCCCAGTTGTCCTCGTTCATGTTGGACAGTGATGCGGCGATGCCGCCCTGTGCCGCCACGGTATGCGAGCGTGTCGGGAAGACCTTGGAAAGCACTGCCACGTTCAGGCCGGCGTTGGCCAGTTGCAGTGAGGCGCTCATGCCGGAGCCGCCAGCCCCGACGATGACGACGTCAAATTTACGCTTGGGAAGTTTGGAGGATGCAGTCATTTTCTTGCTCGGTTTCAGTAATCGATTACGGCCCGGGGGAGTGCTTGAAGGCTTACAGGCGCCACAGGACCTGAATGGCCCAGCCGGTACAGGCAACGAGCCAGACAATGGTGGCCACCTGCAGCGAAAGGCGCAGCCAGACCGGCTTGATGTAGTCCATAAAGATGTCGCGCACACCGACCCACACGTGCAGCAGCAGCGCGATGAGGACGGTGAAGGTCAGCACCTTCATCCACTGCTGCGAGAAGATCCCGGCCCATTGGCTGTAGCCGATCGGGCCCTTGCTGAATATGACTTGAGCCAGGACCAGCAAGGTGAAGAGGGCCATCAGGACCGCCGTTACGCGCTGGGCCAGCCAGTCGCGCAGGCCGTAGTGAGCGCCGACAACAAGGCGTTTGGTGCCGAAATTGACAGACATGGTGTACTTCCTCCGGAAAATTAGTAAAAGCCAAACAGCTTGGCACCCAGAATGAGCGTCAGGCCAATACTCACGGCGAGCGTGAAAATGGCCGACGATTTGCCGAATTTCAGGTTGACGGCTTCATGGCTGGTATCCATCCACAGGTGGCGAAGGCCTGCGATGAAGTGGTGCAGGAAGGCCCATATCAGCGCCAGCGTGGCCAGCTTCCAGACTGCGCCGGGCAGGCCCAGCATGCCAACGTTGAATGCAGCCTTGAATTTTTCAAATGAGACTTCGGACGAAATTGAAGTGTCGAACATCCAGATGATCAAGGGCATCAGGAAAAACATGATGGCGCCGCTGATGCGGTGAAGAATCGAGACAAGACCTGCGAAGGGCAGGCGGTAGGTCGTCAGATCCTTGAAGGCATTGATGTTGCGGAACTCGGGCCGTTTGGCGCGCTCGGTGGAGGCCAGCTGTGACATTTTTTGGGCTTTCGTGGTTTAACTGGGTGATCACCGGCGGGTGCGGCTTTTTCAATTCAACCGCATAATTCTATTGCAATGCAGCAGGGCGTTTTACAAACCTTTGCATCTACTCCGGGATCCGGGGTCAGTTCAGTTTGTTTTTGTAGTGATGGGAGTCGGTGCGATACAGGCCCCGGCGCAATTCCATGGGCAGGTCGTTATAGGTGTAGGACGTGCGCTCCACGCTCAGGAGTGGCTCACCCACCGGAACCCTCAGCAATTCCGCGGAAGCCGCATCGGCGGCAACCGCGCGGAGTTTTTCCTCGGCACGCACCATGCGCACGCCAAATTCGGTTTCGAATAGCGCGTACATTGGCCCACGGTAGGCAGACAGGCGGTCGGCTGTCAGGCCCTTGAATGGGCCACCGGGCAGCCAGATCTCCTCGACAATGGTGGGCGCGCCCTGAAAGGCCAGGATGCGTCGCAATTGCAGCACGGCATCACCTGCGCGCAGCGCCAGCACCCGGGCAATGTCCGCCGGCGCGCGCAATCGTCTGCAGTTGATGATCTGCCGCTCAGCCGGCCCTTCGCTGCGAGTGTCACCGTGATCCGGCGTCAGTCGCAGGAAGCGGTATTGCACCTGTTGCTCGGCATGAGTGGCAACAAATGTGCCCTTGCCCTGGCGCCGCATCACCAGATTCTCGGCCCCAAGCTCGTCGATCGCCTTGCGCACTGTTCCCTGGCTGACGCGAAAGCGCGCGGCCAGTTCCATCTCGCTGGGAATCAATTCGCCCGGTTTCCATTCTCCCGCCAGCAGACTCTGCAGGATCAGCCCCTTGATTTGCTGGTAAAGCGGACTGAACGCAGGCGCGATGGCAGAAGCGCCGGCCACTTCGCTGGCGGTTGTGATGGTGTCAGGCAGTGGAGACAGGAGGGTTGCCATAACGTTAGCAGGTAAACAGGTTGGCTCGGCGCGCCCATGGCGCGGCTAAAAATCAAGGAAGAATCATATCTTGTATAAGATATAAGACAAATTGACGCACGTCGCCTTTAACGCGTAAAATAATTGGCTGAGCCAAACGCCCAGTCTGCCGATTTCCGGGGTATTAAATATGCCGGGTGAACTGTCCCTAGCTCGCGAAGTTCTTACGGTTGATGTCAAACATCTCACCTCACGCCTTCATTCCACGCAATTTTTTAACTTCCTGGAGTTTTCCGTCATGAGCAAAAAACCCGTCCGTGTTGCCGTTACAGGGGCCGCTGGTCAAATCGGATACGCGCTGCTGTTTCGCATTGCGTCCGGCGAAATGCTGGGCAAGGACCAGCCCGTCATCCTGCAGTTGCTGGAAGTGCCGGTCGAAGGCCCGCAAAAGGCGCTCAAGGGCGTGATGATGGAGCTCGACGACTGCGCGTTCCCGCTGCTCGTCGAAATGACTGCGCACAGCGACCCCATGACCGCCTTCAAGGACGCCGACTACGCTCTCCTCGTAGGCTCGCGCCCCCGCGGCCCCGGCATGGAACGTGCCGAGCTGCTGGCCGTCAACGGCGCCATCTTCACGGCGCAGGGCAAGGCGCTCAACGCTGTTGCCAGCCGCAACGTCAAGGTGCTGGTGGTGGGCAACCCCGCCAACACCAACGCCTACATTGCCATGAAGTCGGCCCCTGATCTGCCGCGCAAGAACTTCACCGCCATGCTGCGCCTGGACCACAACCGAGCGGCCAGCCAGATTGCTGCCAAGACCGGCAAGGCCGTGGCCGACATTGAAAAACTCACCGTCTGGGGCAACCACTCGCCCACGATGTACGCCGACTACCGCTTTGCCACCATCAAGGGTGAAAGCGTTGCCAAGATGATCAACGACCAGGACTGGAACGCCAACGTGTTTCTGCCCACCGTGGGCAAGCGCGGCGCCGCCATCATCGAGGCCCGTGGGCTGTCTTCGGCCGCGTCGGCGGCCAACGCGGCCATCGACCATATGCACGATTGGGCGCTGGGCACCAATGGCAAGTGGGTGACCATGGGAATTGCGTCAGACGGCCAGTACGGCATTCCCAGGGACGTGATGTTCGGCTTCCCGGTCACCTGTGAAGGCGGTGAATACAAACTGGTTGAAGGCCTGGAAATAGACGCCTTCAGCCGCGAGCGCATCAACAAGACTCTGGCTGAGTTGCTGGGTGAGCAGGACGGCGTCAAGCAGCTGCTGTGATGGGCTGTCGCGCGGCTTGGGGTGTGTCGTGGGTCCCATCAGGAAATCTTCTGGCGCCTTGAGCGCCTCCTTCAAGCAATGAACATCGAATGCCGCGCCGGGCCGCTCCAGGCAAGTTCAGCCCCCTTGACGGGCAGCGTATTACACGCAGTGAAAAGTGTGGGGGATCACAGTCGTCATCCGCGTGAAGTGCTGCTCGGTGCTCAGGCTGCGGCAAATTTCCTGCCTGTCTGCGACCACTACAGCGGCGTGCAGGCGCGAATGCGCAAGAGCCTGCAACTGCAGGCCGAGATGACCGAGGAGTTCGGTGCCTGCGTTTTTGACGTGACGCTCGATTGCGAAGATGGCGCTCCGGTGGGTGGTGAAGCTGATCATGCGGCCATGGTGGTGGCGCTGGCGACACATGCCAGCGACAAGGCCCGCGTTGCAGTTCGCGTGCACCCTGTGGACCACCCCGCTTTTGACTCCGACATGGCCACCATTGCCGGAAAGCTGGCGGACAGGCTGGTTCACATCATGGTGCCCAAGGTGGAAACGGTTGCTGACGTGATGAAGGCCGAGCGGGCGCTGGTTGCCGCGTCTGCGCTGCATTTGCCGTTGCATGTGCTGATCGAATCACCCGCTGCGGTACATCGCGCCTTCGATATTGCCGCACACCCCAGGGTGCAGTCGCTGAGTTTTGGTCTGATGGACTTCGTTTCAGCCCACGGCGGCGCGATTCCGGCTGAAGGCATGAGCAGCCAGGGCCAATTCACCCATCCGCTGGTGGTGCGCGCCAAGCTGGAGATTGCATCGGCCTGCCATGCCCACGGCAAAGTGCCGTCCCATTGCGTCGTTACCGAGTTCAGCAATACCGAGGCCATTAAAGCAGCAGCCGGAAAGGCCGCCCGCGAACTGGGCTATACCCGCATGTGGAGCATTCACCCCGACCAGATCCGCCCGATCCTGGAAGCTTTTTCTCCCAGTGAAGCCGAGATTGAGGTAGCTACTAAAATAATAGCTGCTGCCGCTCATTCCAATTGGGCTCCCATCAACTTTGACGGGAAATTGCATGATCGCGCAAGCTACCGCTACTTCTGGCAGGTGCTGGAGCGCGCTCACCAGACGGGGCGGCCGCTTCCCGCCGAGGCGCAAGTTTATTTCCAGGCAACTTCCCGCTGAATTTCATCGCAGCACCTCCCAACACATCCCTGAAGGCCATATGAAAATCACTTACGCTACAGCCCTTGCAGCCACGTTGACCACTACTGTTTTGCTGGCTACCAGCCTGGCGTCGGCGCAGACAAACGCTAACACCCAGGTGGTCAAACCTGTCGCCGGCACCAAACCAGCGACCAAGGCCGCCAAAAAGAAGCACACCGCCAGCACAAGCCGTACCAACCTCAAAAGTGCCGCCAAGAACGTCGCCGCCGGCATCGAAGCAGCCGAGGCTGCACTGACGCCGGCTGAGCTGGCTATTGCAGCGCGTGTGCAGGTCGGACTGATGCCGTGCGAGCTTGGTGCCTCGGTCACCCTGGTTCAAGACGCCAAAGTCCCTGGTTATTTTGACATGCATGGCAAAAATTTTACCTTTCGCATGTTTCCGGTGGTGACCTCGACCGGCGCGATTCGTCTGGAAGACCGGAAGGCGGGCGCGGTCTGGCTACAGTTGGCCAACAAATCCATGCTGATGAACCAGAAGCTCGGCATTCGTATGGCTGACGAGTGCATGAGTCCAGCACAAATGGTTGTGGCCGAACAAATGAAGGTCACTCCGCCGCCCAGCTTGCTGGATGCGCCCAGCACCGCGACGGCGGCGATCAAGGTCAGCACGCCCGTACAGGCCGCCAGGTAAGCATCAGCTTCAGATGACTACATTTTTTACAATAATCCCCCGATTTTGAAACCAGGAGTAGCCAGCATGTCATCCGAGTTCTTGCAGACCTATCGCAGCCAAGCCGCCGAACGCGCGCAATTGGGCATTCCGCCACTGCCGTTGACAGCCCTGCAGACCGCCGAGGTCATTGAACTACTGAAGAATTCGCCCAAAGGTGAAGAAGCGTTTTTACTGGACCTGATCACCCATCGCGTGCCCGCCGGCGTGGACGATGCGGCCAAGGTCAAGGCCAGCTATCTGGCGGCGGTGGCGCACGGTACTGAAAAATGCGCGCTTATTTCGCGTGTGCAGGCTGCGCAGTTGCTCGGCACCATGCTGGGAGGCTACAACATCAGCCCGATGATTGCCCTGCTCGATGACGCCGAGCCTGCCGTGGCAAGCCAGGCGGCCGGCGGTCTGAAAAACACCCTGCTGATGTTCGACCAGTTCCACGACGTCCAGGAAAAAGCCGAGAAGGGCAACAAGTACGCCAAGGCTGTGCTGCAAAGCTGGGCCGACGCCGAGTGGTTCACCAGCCGGCCCGAGGTGCCTGCGTCCATCAAGCTGACGATCTTCAAGGTGGCTGGTGAAGTCAACACCGACGACCTGTCTCCCGCACCGGATGCCTGGAGCCGGCCTGATATTCCGCTGCATGCGCTGGCCATGCACAAAAATGCCCGCCCCGGTGTCACGCCAGAAGAAGATGGCAAACGCGGTCCGGTGAAGTTCCTGCAAGACCTCAAGGCCAAAGGCAACCTCGTTGCCTACGTTGGCGACGTCGTGGGCACCGGCTCTTCGCGCAAGTCAGCTACCAACTCCGTGCTGTGGTGGACGGGTGAAGACATTCCGTATGTTCCCAACAAGCGCTTTGGTGGCGTCTGCCTGGGCGGCAAGATCGCGCCGATTTTCTACAACACCATGGAAGACTCGGGCGCGCTGCCGATAGAGCTTGATGTGAGCCAGATGGCCATGGGCGATGTGATTGAACTGCGTCCCCATGACGGCAAGGCGCTCAAGGACGGCAAGGTGGTTGCCGAGTTCAAGCTCAAAAGCGATGTACTGCTCGACGAAGTGCGCGCCGGTGGCCGCATTCCCCTGATCATCGGCCGTGGCCTGACCGCCAAGGCGCGCGCCGCGCTCGGTTTGCCGGCGTCGACCCAATTCCGTTTGCCGGAAAACCCGGCTGACAATGGCCGCGGCTTTACGCTGGCGCAAAAGATCGTCGGTCGCGCCGTCGGGTTGCCGCAAGGGCAGGGCGTTCGCCCCGGTACTTATTGCGAACCCAAAATGACCTCGGTTGGCTCACAGGACACCACCGGCCCGATGACGCGCGACGAGCTCAAAGACCTGGCCTGCCTGGGCTTTAGCGCCGATCTGGTGATGCAGTCGTTTTGCCACACCGCGGCTTATCCCAAGCCCATCGACGTGAAGATGCACCACGAACTGCCCGAGTTCATGAGCACGCGTGGCGGCGTTCCGCTGCGCCCCGGCGACGGCATCATCCACAGCTGGCTGAACCGCATGCTGCTGCCCGACACCGTAGGCACTGGCGGCGACAGTCACACGCGCTTCCCGATCGGCATCAGCTTCCCCGCCGGTTCCGGTCTGGTAGCTTTTGGCGCCGCCACCGGCGTGATGCCGCTGGACATGCCTGAATCGGTGCTGGTGCGTTTCAAGGGCGAAATGCAGCCCGGCATCACGCTGCGCGACCTGGTCAATGCGATCCCGCTGTACGCCATCAAGGCCGGCTTGCTGAGCGTCGCCAAGCAGGGCAAGAAGAACATCTTCTCGGGCCGCATCCTTGAAATCGAGGGCCTGCCCGATCTGAAGGTGGAGCAGGCGTTTGAATTGAGCGATGCATCGGCCGAGCGCTCTGCCGGCGGCTGCACGGTGCACCTGAACAAGGAACCCATCATCGAGTACATCACCAGCAACATCACGATGCTGAAGTGGATGATCGCCACGGGTTATTCGGACGTGCGCACCATCAAGCGCCGCATTGCCGCCATGCAGGCCTGGCTGGCGAACCCGCAATTGCTCAAGGCCGATGCGGATGCGCAATACGCCGCCGTGATCGAGATCGATCTGGCCGGGATTCACGAGCCCATCGTGGCCTGCCCGAATGACCCGGACGATGTGAAAACCCTCGGCGAGGTGGCTGGTGCCACCATCGATGAAGTGTTTATTGGCAGTTGCATGACCAACATTGGCCACTTCCGCGCCGCCTCCCGGCTGCTGGAAAACAAGCGTGATATCCCCGTCAAGCTCTGGATGGCGCCGCCCACCAAGATGGACGCCCATCAACTGAGCGAAGAAGGCCACTACGGGGTGCTTGGCTCGGCCGGTGCGCGCATGGAAATGCCGGGCTGCAGCCTGTGCATGGGCAACCAGGCGCAGGTGAAGGAAGGCGCCACAGTGTTTTCCACCTCGACGCGCAACTTCCCCAACCGCCTGGGAAAAAACTCCAACGTGTACCTGGGTTCTGCCGAGCTTGCCGCCATTTGCGCCAAGCTCGGCCGCATTCCCACCAAAGCCGAATACATGGCCGACGTGGGCGTGCTCACGGCTGACAGCAGCAAGGTCTACAAGTACCTGAACTTTGACCAGGTGAAGGATTACACCGACCTGGCCGAGACCGTGAAAGACGGGGCGGCGACCTGAGCACAAGGTGAATGGCAAAGGCAGCGGTCTTCGGACCGCATTTTTCGCGGCTGCAGCCCTGATGCAAAATGGTGCGCTGATGCCATTGAGCAGGATCACGCCAGTCAGTCGTCCTGACCGGACCGCATGGACAATTCTTCAGTCATACAGTCGCTCGGTCTGACCCTTCCCAGCCCGGCCTACATCTTTGGCGCCATCGCATTTGGCCTGATTGGTTTTGCCGCCTACCGCTACGGCAAGCGAGCCGGGCGCAGTCTCACCAAATGGCTCGGTGTAACCTTGATGCTCTATCCCTACGCCGTTGCGCAGACCTGGTTGCTGTATCTGGTGGGCGCAATCCTTTGCGCCGGGCTGTTTATTGATCGGGGTTGAACGGTGCTCAATTACTATTGATTAGATAGCTGATAGCGCCCTGTTCACGCCGGGAAGATGCCAATTTTCTATACAAACAGGCGCGCCAGCAGAGCCCCGTCGGCGGGCGCATCGAGTGGAATGCACACGCGCAGCGGGCTGCCAGCGGCGACGCTGATTTCCTCGCCGTCCAGGTTCTTCATGTTCGTCACCTGCACGGTGCGGTTGCCACCGGGGTGAATGACTTCCAGCGTGTCGCCAACCTGAAAGCGGTTCTTGGTTTCAACTTCGGCCCAGCCATCCTTCGTTGCCTTGACCTCGCCGACGAACTGGCTGCGGCGCATTTCGGAGCTGCCGGAATCAATATTCTGATAATCCTGTGCCGGTCGGCGCTCCAGAAAACCCGGGGTGTAGCCGCGATTGGCCAGGCCTTCGAGCTCCATGATCAGGGCCGGGTTGAAGGGCCGGCCGGCGCCGGCATCGTCAATTGCGCGGCGGTAGACCTGCGCGGTGCGCGAGACGTAGTAACGGCTCTTGGTGCGGCCTTCGATCTTGAGTGAATCAACGCCGATTTTTACCAGCCGTTCCACGTGTTCGACAGCGCGCAGATCCTTGCTGTTCATGATGTAGGTGCCGTGCTCGTCTTCCATGATTGGCATGAGCTGGCCAGGCCGCTCTTTTTCCTCGAGCAGGTAGACCTGGTCGGCCAGCGGGTGGCGCGCGCTTCCGCCGCAGGCGGCAAAGGCCGAGTTGTCGTCGTCCTGTGCCTTGGTGAAGTTGAAGTCACCATCCATCGGCATGGCCATGGCTTCGCCGGTGTTGGGGTCCACCGCCGCCGGTCGGGTGGTGTAGTTCCAGCGGCAGGCATTGGTGCAGGTGCCCTGGTTGGAGTCGCGCCGGTTGAAATAGCCCGACAGCAGGCAGCGGCCGGAGTAAGCCATGCACAGTGCGCCATGGACGAACACCTCGAGCTCGACATCGGGGCATTCCTGGCGGATTTTCTCGATCTCGTCCAGGCTCAGCTCGCGCGACAAAATGATGCGCGCAACCCCCACGGTCTGCCAGAATTTGACCGCCGCGTAGTTCACGGTATTTGCCTGCACCGAAAGGTGAATCGGCACATCGGGCCAATTGCCCTTGTCCATTCTTTCGCGCACCATCATGATCAGGCCCGGATCGGCCATGATCATTCCATCTGGCTTCATGGCAACCACGGGTTCGACGTCGCGCAGGTAGGTGCGTACCTTGTCGTTGTGTGGCAGCAGGTTGCTGGTGACAAAGAACTTTTTACCGCGGGCGTGCGCTTCTTCAATGCCGGCCTGGATCTGTTCCAGACGGAATTCGTTGTTGCGCGCGCGCAGTGAGTAGCGTGGCTGGCCAGCGTATACCGCGTCAGCGCCGAAATCGTAGGCCGCGCGCATCTTGTCCAGCGACCCGGCGGGAAGGAGAAGTTCAGGAGTCTTGAGGGTCATGCGGCTATTGTCCACGCTGCACAGCAGCCCGTGAATTCCGCCTTACGGCCTGGCTGGTATTGAACTGCGGGCACGCAGCACGGCAGAGCGCAGCAGCGGCAAGCGGTCATTGCCAAAATACATGTCATCGCCGACAAAGAAGGTGGGTGAACCGAAAGCGCCGCGCCGGATCGCTTCATCGGTGTTGGCCTTGAGCTGTTCCTTGATGTCGGGTCTGGCGATGCCTGCCAGGAAAGCGTCGGCATCAATGCCTGCCTGCCCGCAGACGGCTGCCAGCACGTCATCCTGTGAGATATCCTTTTCCTCGCTGAAGTAGGCTGCAAAGGTTGCCTCGACAAATGCCAAATAATGGTCCCTGGCCGTTGCGTCCTGGGCAACCCACAGGCAACCGCGCATCGCCTTGACGCTGTTGACCGGAAAGACCTTGGGCGGAAAAACCAGGGTCAGGCCAGCTTCGCGCGCATTGTCCCGAACATCCTTGAGCAGGTATCGGCTTTTCGGCGAATCAGTATCTTCCCGCGCCGCGTAGACGCCCTTGTTGACGCTGTTGAAGATTCCGCCCACCAGCACCGGCCGCCAGGAAATGGTCTCATCAAGTTCGGACGCGAGCCGCTGGATGTTGCGAAAGGCCAGGTAAGTCCAGGGGCTGGAACAGTCAAAGAAAAATTCAATCATTGGGGCTTCACCTTTTTTTGGATTCAATCACACACTCTTGTGTTCTCCGCTGCGCACACTTTGTGCGGTCTGGCCAAACAGGTTTTTTCGTGCTTCATCGGTGAGGGCCGGCGCTCGAAGTTCCTTGCCGAGATCGAGCCCGCGTTTAACGGCAGGCCGTTCAAACAGGGCGTCATACCAGCGCTGAACCTTGGGGAAGTTTCCCAGATCAACCTGCTGCGCCTTGTGCGTGCGCACCCAGGGAAAAATTGCCATGTCGGCAATCGAATAATCCGCGCCCGCAACATATGCGCCGGTACGCGCCAGCTGTGCCTCCAGTACACCATAGAGTCGGTCCACTTCCTTGCCATAACGCTCAATGGCGTATGGAATTCTTTCCGGGGCGTACAGGAGAAAGTGGCCGTTTTGTCCGGCCATCGGCCCGAGCCCGCCGATCTGCCACATCAGCCATTGCAGTGTGCGGTAACGCTGCCGCATTTCGATGGCCAGAAAGCGCCCGGTTTTCTCGGCCAGGTACACCATGATGGCGCCGCTCTCGAAAATTGCCAGTGGGGCACCCGCATCGTTGGGCGCGTGGTCAACAATGGCCGGCATGCGGTTGTTCGGGCTAATGGCCAGAAAATCAGCCGAGAACTGTTCCCCCTTGCCGATGTTGACCGGAACCAGCCGGTAGGGCAGGCCGCACTCCTCAAGCATGATGGAGATCTTCCATCCATTGGGTGTGGGCCAGTAGTGCAGGTCAATCATGGATCTTTCATGGGTATGTGATATCGAGCGCAATTTCTCTGTCTGGGAAGCCGTGCGCCATGGCTTGTCAGGCCATCATGGCAATTCCTCGAAGCTGATATTGGGCTCGGCCATCACGCGCACGGTGCTTTGCAGGCTGCCCAGGATCTGATTGGCGAAGTAGCTGTCCTGAGTGTCGGGCTCGAGCGCGGCAAATGCCAGGTTGCCGAGCGGCTGGTTCAGCGGAACGTAAAAGCTGCCGCGTGGCGCATCCAGCACGCCACGCATAAGGCTCACATGCGCGTCGGCGTTTGCGCCGCGCGCATCCTGGTGCGGCTCTGTGGCGCGAGAGGTTTCATGGTAGCTGTCGCCCAGCAAGGAGCCGGGTTCCACTACGCGCAGCACCTTCACGCCGAGCAGGCGCAGCCGGTCGGCAGCCTTGGTCGAACCAGCCGACAGCCAGTAACCGCAGGGGCGGGCGCGCGCCTTGAGGGGCTCCAGCACGAGCGCGGAATCCCAGTCCACCATGATGGATTTGTCAGCGCCGGTCACCGGGTCCAGCATGACCAGTTCGTGCTGGGCCGGCGTAAGCGCGGCATCCACAACCGCTTGCCCCCGGCAAGCTTCGGCGCTGACTTCTTTTTCAATATAGGGACGAAGCTGGGCCAGATCGCCTGCGCGCTGGGCGGTGTTGCTCAGCACGCTGGTGACGGCCGTCACCAGCGTGTGAACACGCCGCTGGATATGCTGCCGGCCAATGTCTGCGCCCCGGGACTCAATCAACAGGCTGACGGCATTTTTAAGGCCGTTGACGTTGCGGCTGGTGTCCGGTCGCGCGCCACCCATGGAGACTATCTTGTCGGCCAGATCCACCGACGTCGTGTAATACCACTCGGTGCTGAGGCCTTGAGCCTTGAGCGCGGCCAGCAGCGGGCGACGGTACCATTCTTCGGCGGCCTTGGTTAAAAATTCGGGCAAATTGGCAGCCGTGGCGTATTCCAGTCGCGCATCGAATTTCTGCAATCCGCCAAATTTCTGCAAAAAGCGGCCAGCCACGGCGTACTCATGGGCGTCCACCACCACGGTCGGCTGGTAGTCGCGCGTGAGTCGGGCCAGCGCCTGCGCTTCCGGGGTGTCGAGCAGCAAATGGTCGTGGCTCATGTCCAGCCCGCCCGCGGTGGCGCGCTGATTGCTGGCCGCGCCATCCGGATTGGCGCGTGGAACAATCAGCACATTGATGCTTTGCAGCATGGGCCGCAGCAGGCCCTGGGCCAGTTCGCTGGCGATGACGAGCAGCGCTTCGCTGCCGGCCGGTTCGTTGCCATGCTGCTGGGCTACCAGCAGAACCGTGGGTTTTCCCGCCGCCAGCAGGGTGGCCGGATCGGTGCTGGTGGCGCTCGTCAGGATCAGTGTCTCCAGTGGCTCGCCGCGCTGCGATTCTCCGATGGACAGCACGGCGGCCGTGATCCCCGCCGAACGCGCTGCCGCGGTCACCTGATCGCGCAGCCACGCGCGGATCTCGGCCTGAGTCGTGAATGCAGCGCGGCCGGCCTGCAGGCCTGGTGTGCTGTAAACCACCGAAGGAGCCGGAAAACGCGCGGCAACAGCGGCGCTGTATGGCGTGGGCTGATCAGCCGGCGCGACGGGCGGTGCGCCAATGGTTGCTGGCGAGGCGACCGGAAATACCTGCACGACGGGCGGCACGACTTTTGCGGATGTTTCAGGGCCGATGCGTGCACTGGACGGTTGCCGGACGGCGGTCGGAGTCCAGGGCGGCAGTGGGACCGAGGTGCAGGCCGCCATCAGCAGCGTCAGGCCCGGCAGCGCCAGCGCGCGCGCTCGCACCCAAAACCGGAGATGGCCAAGGAGGGATGCTGGCTGGGATCGTGGCATTGGTATAAACCTTTTCGTGCGTCCATGCATGCTCAACAGGGAGCCTGGCCGCCCATGTTACCCGCCCTGCGGGGCCGGCGGGAAGGCTGGCCAGACCTTTCTGGGAAAATGGTGCCATGGCCGCCTGTATTCCTGTTTTATCCGCCACCGACTCAGCTTCAAGCATTGTTGACAATCCATGGCGCCTGTGCGTGGCACCGATGATGGACTGGACCGACCGGCATTGTCGCCATTTTCACCGCCTGCTGACGCGCCGTGCCCGGCTCTACACCGAAATGGTAACCACCGGCGCGCTGGTTCATGGCGACGTGGCCCGACATCTGCGCTTTGATGCCCGGGAGCATGCGGTGGCGCTGCAGCTAGGCGGCAGCGAGCCGGCTGATTTGGCCCACGCCGCCAGACTCGGAGCGCAGTGGGGCTATGACGAGATCAACCTCAATTGCGGCTGTCCCAGCGAACGCGTGCAGCGCGGCTCGTTCGGGGCCTGCCTGATGGCCGAGCCGCAACTGGTGGCCGATTGCGTGAAGGCGATGGTCGATGTGGTCGATCTCCCCGTGACCGTGAAGCATCGTGTCGGCATCAATCAGGGCGAGAGCTATGAGTTTGTTCGCGACTTTGTCGGTGCGGTAAGTGAGGCGGGCTGCAAAACCTTTATTGTCCATGCCCGCAACGCCTGGCTCAAAGGGCTCAGTCCGAAGGAAAACCGCGAGGTGCCGCCGTTGCGCTACGCACTGGTACACCGTTTGAAGAGGGAATTTCCGCAATTGACCATCTGCATCAATGGCGGCATTACCCGCAATGAACAGGTGGAGGAGCAACTGCGTGAGCTCGACGGCGTGATGGTGGGGCGCGAGGCTTATCACAACCCCTGGTGGATGGCCGATTGGGACCGGAGGTATTTCCGGTCTGACCGGCCGGGGTCTGGCGAACCTCCCGAAGACAGCCAGAGCCTCACCCGCGAGGCAGTCGAGGAGCAGATGACAGGCTACATGGCGCGCGAGGCCGCTGAACACGGCACACCGTGGAGCGCCATCGCCCGCCACATGCTGGGCCTGCGAAATGGCCTGCCGGGTGCGCGCCGCTGGCGTCAGGTCTGGAGTGACCACCGCCTCAAGGCGTTGCATCCGCGCGATGTAATGGCGCTGGCGCACCGGGCTGATCAAGACCCGGCGTAGGGGGTTGCGGATCCTGCCAGAGCGTCGTGCAGCTCTCCGGATGCCGATTTGACGGGGATGCGCCACCCCGCGGCCTTGGTTTTAATTATTTTGAATCATATGGGAATAAGCGGGTTCGTCACGGCGTCTATGGCAGTGTCTCCCCTGCGTCCATTAATCTTTTAAAGGAAAACCCCATGAAAACCCGTTCGATTCCAGCTTTGGCCCTTTTTTTCATGGCGATGGCCTCGACCTTCGCCCAGGCTGACATGCTCAAGCCCGCTGGCGGCGTGCTGGTCAACTCCGCCGGCATGACGGTTTATACCTTCGACAAGGATGTGGCAGGAAGCGGCAAGAGTACCTGCAACGGCCCCTGCCTGACCGTGTGGCCTGCCGTCATGGCCGATGCGAATGCCAAGCCTGAAGGCGACATGAGCATCGTGACGCGTGACGACGGCGCCAAACAGTGGGCCTATAAGGGCAAGCCGGTGTACCTCAATGCTTCGGACAGCAAGCCCGGCGACAAGAAGGGCGACAACTTCAAGGATGTGTGGCACATCGTCAAGCCTTGACCGCCCAAGCGCCTGGTTCGCATTTCTGTCAGACTGTTGCTGCAACCCTGAAAGATTCATGCGTGCCAGGAACGAAGCCGATATTGTTGCCTGCATTCCTAGCCTGCGCCGTTATGCGCGCGGGCTGACTGGCGACCGCGACCGCGCCGACGACCTGGTGCAAGACACGCTGGAGCGCGCGTGGAGCCGCTTTTCGATGTGGCAAAAGCGCGGCGAGATTCGCGCCTGGATGTTTGGCATCATGCACAACGCCTTTGTTGACCACATCCGGGCGCAGCGATCGCGCCCCGAAGACAATGCGGGCGACGAGGTGCCGGAGTTGCCAGGGCGCGCCACGCAGACCGACCGGCTTGAGCTGCGTGACCTCGACCGCTTGCTGCAACGGCTTCCGCGCGAGCAGCGCGAAGTGTTGCTGATGGTGGGGGTTGAAGAGCTGAGCTACCAGCAGGTGGCCGGCGCGCTTGGCGTGCCCGTGGGCACGGTGATGTCTCGCCTTTCAAGGGCGCGTGAGCGTTTGCGCGCTGCAATGGAGGGAAGCGAAGTGGTCAGTAAAATCCAGCGCGTCAAGTAAATAATGGACCACATCAAACCTATCACCGAAGCCGATCTGCACGCATATGTGGACCGCCAATTGCCTGTGCCGCGCCGTGTTGAGATCGAACGGTTTATGGCCAGCCGCCCCGACGAACGCCGGCGTGTGCTGGCATGGCAGCGCCAGAGCGAGTTGCTTCAGACGTGGCTTGATCCCGTGCTGTGCGAGCCGCTGCCCCTTCGCCTGCCCTTGAAACCGGAAGCCGCGGCGTGGCCGTGGCGCGGACTGGCGGCGGGTATTGCGCTGGCCGTGGTCAGCGCCAGCTCGGCCTGGTTTGTTCGTGGTGCGCTGGACAGCGATGGCACGCGTCTTGCGTCGGTCAATTCCGGCCGTTTGACGGGCTTTGCGCGTCGCGCGGCGGTGGCTCATGTGGTCTATAGCCCGGACGCGCGCCGCCCGGTGGAAGTCGGCGCAGACCAGGAACAGGCCCTGGTGACCTGGCTGACCAAACGGATCGGTACACCCGTTCATCCGCCCGCGCTGGGTGCCTTGGGCTACGACCTGGTCGGGGGCCGCCTGTTGCCCGGCGACAAGGGGCCGGTGGCGCAGTTCATGTACACCACAACCGGTGGCCAGCGACTGACCCTGTACGTCACGCGCGAAGCCGCCGGTCAGGAAACTGCCTTCAAGTTTGGCCAGGATGGCGCGGTCAAGGTTTTTTACTGGGTGGACAAGAACTTTGGTTATGCCTTGTCGGGCGGCGTTGATCGTCAGGAATTGATGCGCGTCTCGCAAGAAGTCCACCGTCAGCTTGCGCCTGGGTCCTAGGCAACCTGCTTCGCGTTCACTGGTGGCTTTGCAGCTTCGTGCGGACCAGCTGAATGTTGTTGCGCAGCGCATAAAGCTCATCGGTGTATGACAGCGGCACGCTGATGGTTGCGACGCGGCTTTCCAGTTCACTGAGTTCTTTGATCGACAGTGCCCTGTCTGGCGTGTCGGCCGCCCGGTTTTCAATGTTCCGCAACTGGCCGTACCACCGGAAAATACGCGATCGCACCCGAAACTCATAGAGCGGCGGCACGATGCGCGACAGCGGCAGCAGCACCGCGATGATGATGCCCATCACCAGCCACATGCGCTCGACCAGATTGGCCACCCAAAAGTTCAGGTAGCGCTGCAAAAATGGCTTGTCGTTTTTGATGCTGCGCACCGCTTCGGCTGAAATTGGCAGCTCGTTGTTGGCCATGTTGGGGTATTCGCGGGCATGCTTGAACCAGCCGGCGCTGCCATGAATTTCGTTGCCGGCCAAGGCGAACAGTTGCAGCAGCGCCGGGTGCGTGCCGGCGCGCGTGAGCAGGGTGGTGGTGGGTGCGACCAGGTGCACGTCTTGCGGCGGAATGTCGGCCGCCAGATCGACCACGCCACGCGGCAGCACGGCCGGGCTCAAAAAAGCAAAGCGTCGCGAATAGGCTTCGCTCTGCGCGAAGTCCATCAGCTTGACACCTGGTGTTTGCAGCAGCATTTGCACCATCAGCGACTCGGGGGCCGAGGCAAATACGATGGCGTCGAGTTTGCCCTCCAAAAATGCGGCGGTGGCTGGTGTTTGCTCAAGCCGGGAAATCTTCAGTGTGCCGGCGTCAATCCGGTTGCTTTCCAGCAATTTGTCCATGAGATTGGGCACACCGCTGCCGGGTGTGCCGATATTGACGCGCAGGCCCTGGAGTTGTGTCAGGCTGCTCAGCGTGGCCTTCCCGCGGTAAAACAGCCACACTGGCTCCAGAAAAAGGCTGCCCAGCGATTCGAGCCTGTCATCGGCAGTCAGCTTGGCCTCGCTGCTGCCGCCCTGGACAAATCCCAGGTCTGCCTTGCCTTCGCGCAGCAGTTGCAAATTGGCGGCCGACCCTTCGGAGGGCAGCAATACCACCGCTATGCCGTCTTTTGCAAGAATTTTGGCGTAACGCTTGCCAAACTCTTCATACGCGCTTTGCGCCGGGCCGGTGGCCAGCACCACCCGCCTGGGCGGGTTCGGGTCCAGCCACCAGTAAGCCAGCGCCAGCAGCGTGACTGCCAGCACAACAAACGGGCCAACCGAGACGGCCAGATCGCGCAGCGACAGCAGGGTATAGCGCATGGTTTTGGGCATGCCATCACCTTAACACGCAGCAGTCATGGCTGTTATCGAAAACTTTTCAATGGCAAAATAGTTGGCAGCCCATGGAAGACGGGAAATGCAGGCTATCATAATTATAGCTATTCAGGTCAGCGGTTCGGATCGGTTGGTTTCAGGTGACTGGGTCGAGCGTGATCACCCCATTGGACAGAACGGGGTCAGAATTGCCAATTTTGCGCCGGATCACGGCACGCAGGCGTGCCAGCAGTTCGTTCATTTCAAAGATCAAGACCGGCGGGAGGACGCCCGTTGCCTGCCTTGGGGTAGTGGGGTTCAATGGCTTCGCACAGAGCGACCCGTGGGACGATGGCCTCCATCGTCTTCAAAGACTCATCGCGCCTGTCGGCTTGCGGTAGTTCCCGAATGTCTGGTCGGCTGCCATGGCGAGGGTTTGTTGTTTCATCGGCGTTCCACCTTTCAACTTCTTCGGGCGTGGAGCTTGATCATCAAATTCCCGGGTCACACTGAGCGTTGCCCATCAAGAGTATTTCCCCGGATTCACCCGAGTTTTTTCACCAGCACCAGGCTTTTGCGGTCCCAGTTGTATTTGCGTTTGCGCGCTTCCGGCAGCCACTCCGGGTCAGCCTGCACAAAGCCGCGCTTGATGAACCAGTGCATGGTGCGCGTGGTCAGCACAAAAATGCTTTGCAGGCCGGCGGCGCGGGCGCGCTGCTCGATGCGCTTGAGGATTTTTTCACCATCACCCTGGCCCTGGCTTTGCGGCGACACCGTGAGTGCAGCCATTTCGCCGGTTTTGGCTTCAGGGTAGGGATACAGCGCGGCACATGCGAAGATCACGCCATCATGCTCGACGATGCTGTAGTGGTCGGCATCGCGCTCGATTTCAGTGCGGCTGCGCTTGACCAGCGTGCCGTCGTTCTCAAAGGGCTCGATCAGTTGCAGGATCCCGCCAACGTCATCGGCGGTGGCTTCGCGCAGGCTTTCGAGCTTTTCGTCCACCACCATGGTGCCGATGCCGTCGTGTACGTAAATTTCCAGCAGCAATGAGCCGTCTGTGGCAAATGGAATGATGTGGCTGCGCTCGACGCCGCCTTTGCAGGCCTTGACGCAGTGCTGCAGGTAAAACGCGGTAT
>JAHFQQ010000242.1 GCA_023259235.1 Polaromonas sp.
AAAATGCCCCGGCAAATACCTATTAACTCGTCAACGGAACGGTCGTGACGCCAGCCACGCGTGAAGGCGGCCGCAGGGGCCGCGCCTGTGTCGTGCTTGAACATATCCCCTTCTCCCTTAGCGCCTGCCGCGCCGCACCCCTGTAGCGGCGGAACCTCACCCCGGCAGAAACGTACACCCGTACGCTGCCAGATCGCCAGCTTCGTGGGAGCGTCATGGATTGCCCGGTCGTCAGATCGCGCCTGACTCCTGTTGCGTCGGCGCTGCCTGACGCTCATCGGTGGATGGCCGGACTGGCGGGCTGTGCGAAATGCACGGCGGCCAATGCACGCTCTATCGGCTTTCGGCGCTAGGCGGTGTGGCCCGGGAGCTCGACCCCAATCGCCGCCAATGCGCCACTCTCGACTATTGGACGAGCGGTGTCACCGTAACAGTGCCGTCTGTCGATAGCGCGAGTCGAAAGAAAAGATTGTCACCAGCAGTGACGATGATCTCGGACGCGCGCTCACCACGGGCCTGTATTTTCATGCCGCACAGAGCGGCGCCCACAGAGTGCGCACCGATGATTGACCGACCTGCGGGAAGATAAAGCCGCACCTTCTCGGAAGGATTGAGTTTTGCGGCCAATGTGCCGTTGACGAATACCCCGGCATAGCACCCGCCGCCAAGGAAGCCGGCATCACGCACAATAGTCACGGCTCCGCCGCCATCGACAGGTGTTTGCAGCGCAATGGCTCGATCAGCGGGAACAAAGTGCGCGTCACCGGGCCGAACCTGCTTTGTGGCGCACCCTACCAGCATCAGCGCCGCAAACCCTGCAATGATCCATTTCATGGCGTTCCCCCTGTTGAGTCGGGTCAGTTTGCCACTTTTATTGCGGCACGTCGGTTTCGTGCCATCGGTCAAAGTGGAATGTTGCTCTTTGATTCGATCAGTGCTTGCGCTGGCTGAAAAATTCGTCATCGGGATCGTCTTCCGCGTCGGCGTGAAACACCTTGCTCTCGTCCACAGGCGTTGCGCCCAGCTTGGACAGCAGGCCAGACAGCACGCTGGACGCCTGCACGCCTAACTCACCCTCGTCCATGCACGCTGCCGGCTTGCACACCAGGCGCAGCAGCGCCCTATGCCCCGCGTGCAACCGCGGCATGGGGCCGCTGCACTCGTTCCAGAACGCTACTCTCGCCAAGCAAGGCGCGCATGCCCTCGACCATGCTCGCCGCAAAATCGATCATGTCGCGACCACGAAGCGCAACCTTCGCATACTCGCTGGCGGTGCTAAATTCAGTAGTGGAAGCAAATCGATGCTCCCGATCCACTACAGGGGAAACAACATGGGAAGTTACGTTGATAGCTCGCTCATGCCGGGCGAGTCGGTCGTCCACCGCGCCAAGCTCAGCCTTTGGCCTTACTTTTTCGCCATCGTCATCGGCATACTCGGCATTTTCGCTTTCGGGCTTGGCCTGCTGATCCTGCTTGGGCTTTGGATCAAATTCGCCTCGACGGAGCTGGCCGTGACGAACAAGCGAATCATGGTGAAGGTGGGTTTCATCAGCCGCCAGACGATTGAGTTGAACCTAGGCAAGCTCGAATCCATCCAGGTGCACCAGAGCATTTTCGGTCGAATCTTCGGCTACGGCACCATCATCATTTCCGGCGCGGGCAACCCACAGGCTCCGGTGAAGAGCATCCAAGATCCGATGGCATTCCGGCGAGCTGCGCTCGCCGCTCAGGAACAAGGCACGGCGGTCGTAACACCGCAGGTGGCCGCGACGCCGTAACTGCCCGCATGCATCGCGGGCGTAGTTTGAAAAGACCCGCGATTCGAGCTGCAAATGCCCCGCACCGGACATGACCGGTTGCGGGGCATCTCGTTTCGGGCGTCGGGTTCGTGCCGGCGCCCACGGGTTACCGACCGAGTTGCCTCACCACGCACCCGCCATGGCATAGCCTTGGTTCATTTCGAAGTCAGTGTTCCGGCTCTGCTCGCTACTCGCCCTGGTGCCCTTCGGCATGTTGTCGAAGCCCACCTTCACGCGGACCTCGCTGTTCTGCGGCTGGGCCGCGGCGGCGGCGGACTGACCCACCGACGCGGTACCAAGCGTGGAGGCGGCCCGCCGGCTGGGCAGCGGCGGCGGCAATGCCGTCGATGCCGATCTTTCGCCGCAGCCACGCCGGCAAATAACTGGTGATGGCG
Source organism: Polaromonas sp. (assembly GCA_023259235.1). Taxonomy (GTDB): domain Bacteria; phylum Pseudomonadota; class Gammaproteobacteria; order Burkholderiales; family Burkholderiaceae_C; genus Polaromonas. The sequence continues at coordinate 2,195 of JAHFQQ010000242.1, forward strand.
GCCACCGTGTCGCGGATCACCTGAGGCCAATGTTCCAGTTGCCGAGCCAGCCCATGAGGCTCTCGATGCACTTCCGGATCAGCGCCACCGGGTTGTATTGCTCCCAGGCGTTGACCATGCCACAAGCGTCCAGGACGCCAGCGCGGTGCCGTGTCTTCGCACCGCCCACAAAAAAAGTGCGGCGGGATCGCCCGCCGCACTTTCGACTTCGGAACTACAGGAACGGGCCGATCAGGCCGCCGCGTCCTTCAGCTTCTTCAGCGGGCGGATCTTGATCTTGACCGACGCCGGCTTGGCCGCGAACCACTGCTCTTCCTTGGTGAACGGGTTGATGCCCTTGCGCTTCGGCTTGGCCGGCACGCTCACCGCGGTGATCTTCAGCAGGCCCGGCAGCTGGAACGAGCCGGCGCCCTTCTTGTGCACCGAACCGGCTACCGCGCCTTCCAGCGCTGCCAGCACAGCACGCACGTCCTTGGCCACCACACCGCTGGCTTCCGCGATGTGCGCCACCAGGCTGGACTTGTTCAGGACTTCCTTGATCGGCTTGGGTGCGGCGGGTGCGGCCTTGGATGCCGGCTTGCTCTTTGCAGCTGCTTTCTGCGTCTTTGCCATGGGTTTCCCCTCGTGGATATGTGGTGGTTGGTTCGTATGCCTCGCGGCACGCTGAATGTAGGGGAATTCAGCGGTGGCGCCAACGGGTCGAACGGCAAAAACCGCAAAAAAAACGCTGCAACGACACCATCGGCAGCTTGATCGCCTGTCGTAGGCGCAAAACGGCCATGCAACCGCGGCAAGCAAACTCGCACCGCGCTGCCCGGCGCGGCATGGGAAGGCGAAGACCCGGCATTCGGAACGGCACAAAAAAACCCGCCGGGGGGCGGGTTTCCTGCGGCTGTCCGGCAGCCGGTTGCGCAATGGAGGCCAAGGTCGGAATCGAACCGGCGTACGCGGATTTGCAGTCCGCTGCATGACCACTCTGCCACCTGGCCATTGCTTGGTGCATCGCAACCGTGATGATCGCAGGTTGCCTCTAAAAAACAAAACCCCGGTAGGCCGAGGTCTGCTTGAAAACTGGAGCGGGAAACGAGACTCGAACTCGCGACCCCGACCTTGGCAAGGTCGTGCTCTACCAACTGAGCTATTCCCGCATCGGAGCCGCGAATCATAGCAGAACGAAGTCGCTTGTGAATAGCCTCGCCCCCTGGTTTTCGGCATGACCGGCGCGAGAGGCACCCATACGACAAAGCCCCGGACAGGCCGGGGCTTTGTCTGCAAACTGGAGCGGGAAACGAGACTCGAACTCGCGACCCCGACCTTGGCAAGGTCGTGCTCTACCAACTGAGCTATTCCCGCATCGGAGCCGCGCATTCTAATACGTGAATGCGGATCGTCAAGTCCGCGTCGCCCGGCTCGGTTCCCTCACTCGGCCGCGCGCTTGCTCGACGCACCGTCGGCGCTGAGGCTCGGCCACGCGGCGCGCAGGTAATGCAGGCCGGACCAGATCGTCAGCACGCCGGCGATCACCAGCAGCGCCTCGCCGATGTGGTACAGCCGCAACGCCTCCGCGGCTTTCTCGTGCTGCACGATCAGCACCACCAGCGCGACCATCTGCATCACCGTCTTCAGCTTGCCGATGAAGGCGACCTTGACGGTGGCGCGCATGCCGATCTCGGCCATCCACTCGCGCAGCGCCGACACGCTGATCTCGCGCCCGACGATCACCGCCGCGGTCACCGCCATCAGCACGCCCGGCCAGCCGCCGCGATGCGACTCGACCAGCAGGAACAAGGTCACCGCCACCATCAGCTTGTCGGCCACCGGGTCGAGGAACGCGCCGAAGGCGGAGGTGAGATTCATCCGCCGCGCCAGGTAGCCGTCGAGCCAGTCGGTGACCGCCGCCAGCACGAACACGACCGCCGCCGTGATGTTGTGCCCCGCGAACGGCAGGTAGAACACCACCACCATGACCGGCAACAGCGCAACGCGGAAGAGGGTCAGCCAGGTCGGCAGGTTGATGTGCATGATTCGTCCCGATGATTGGTTGCAGTTTCGCATGACCGCGCGCCACTGCCGAGTGAAGGCGCGCGCCGATGTTCAGCCATGCAGGCTGGCGTAGATGCGCTCGGCCAAACCGCGGTCGATTCCTTTCACCTGCATCAGTTCCTCGACGCCGGCGCGCTCCAGTCCCTGCATGCCGCCGAACGCCTTCAGCAAGGCGGTACGCCGGCGTGCGCCGATACCCGGCACGTCTTCCAGCACGCTGTGCTCGCGCGCCTTCTCGCGCCGCTTGCGATGGCCGCTGATGGCGAAGCGGTGGGCCTCGTCACGCACCGCCGCGACCAGGTGCAGCGCGGGCGACGATGACCCCGGATGCAGCTCACGGCCGGAGTCGGCAAGTACCAGCGTTTCCTCGCCAGCGCGTCGGCCCGGTCCCTTCGCCACGCCGACCACCTCGATGCCGTCGACGCCAAGTTCCTTCAGCACCTCCAGTGCCTGCGCCACCTGCCCGCCGCCGCCGTCGATCAGCAGCACGTCCGGACGCGCACCCTCGCCTTCGGCCAGCTTGCGAAAGCGCCGGGTCAGCGCCTGGTGCATCGCCGCGTAATCGTCACCGGGCGTGATACCGGTGATGTTGAAGCGGCGGTAGTGCGATTTTTCCGGCCCTTCCGGACCGAACACCACGCACGAGGCCACGGTCAGCTCGCCCAGCGTGTGGCTGATGTCGAAACATTCGATGCGGCGCGGCGACTCGTCCAGCCCCAGCACC
>JAHFQQ010000014.1:0-11154 GCA_023259235.1 Polaromonas sp.
GGATGCTGCAACTGTCCTCGTGAACGGCGTCGCACTTTTTTGCGCTGTGGCATTCAGCCGTATCGAGGGCGCGCGCCGCCCGCGTTTCAGCACGATTGGATGCATCGACACGTCGGCGGTCTTGGATTCGTCCTCGACCAACAGAATCTTCAACGGGCGCGTCGGTCGTACATAACCTATTTGTAACCCGTGGGTAATCATGCTGTCGCGCCCGGTTTTCTACAGTAGCAGTGTGATGCAAAGGCTGCATCGCAGTTGTCCCAGGTGTTGGGATGACGCTTGCAAACGATGATGGAGGTGCTTGACCATGTTTGTTGTTTCGTAAAACCGTATTTGCCCGGGCCCGGGACGGCGGCGAGCCGGCTTCGTGCCCCACGCCATGCGCGGCACCAAGAGTCGCGCTATAGCCACTTGCGGCGCCTGGTGCGGGGCCCTTTGCCCTGCAATCCGCGGCGCCCTCCAAATCCGACCTGACTCTGCACTCAGGTACAGAGTTCTGACTCGGACGTCAACGCTCCAAACGGTGCCTGTCACCGCACACAGGGCGATCCCCGCTAGTAGTAACTGTCTTTTATTCACCAGGAGTTCACCATGACTTTCGTCCGTACTTTAGTTTCTATTGCCGTCCTGAGCAGCGCCGCCCTGGCTGCCTCAACCTGGGCCGCCGCTGACGACCAGCACGACAGCCATCACCCCGCAGCGGCCACTGCCACCCAGGTCGCTCAGGCACAACCGGGCAGCCCTGGCATGGGAATGGGCATGGGCATGAGCGCCGGCGCCACCGGTTCTGGCTATGCCGACCAGATGAAAGCCATGCAGCAGATGCACGACAAGATGCTTGCCGCCAAGACGCCCGAAGAACGCAATGCCTTGATGGTCGAGCAGATGGCGCTCATGCAGAACGGCATGAACATGATGGGCGGCATGGGTGGCGGCATGGGCGCAGGCGCCGCGAAGGGCAAGCCGGCCGACATGGCCGCGCGCCAGGGCATGATGGAGCAGCGCATGGACATGATGCAATCCATGATGCAGATGATGATGGACCGCGTGCCGTCGGCCCCGGCAACGAAGTGAGGGGGCCGGCCATGCAACCCTCACTCAACACCGCGCCACAGCCGGCGGCAGTCGCTTACGGCTTTCATTGCGTGATCGGCGACAAGGACTTTACGGCAGCCGTCGCCCGCGTCACCGAAGCGCTGAAGGCCGAAAGTTTCGGCGTCCTGACCGAGATCGATGTGCAGGCCACGATGAAGACCAAGCTTGGCATCGAGGGGCGGCCGTACCGCATCCTCGGCGCGTGCAACCCACCACTGGCGCACCGCGCGCTGGAGGCCGAACCTGACATCGGCCTGCTGCTGCCGTGCAATGTCGTCGTTCGTGAAGAGCCCGACGGCACCCTGAGCGTCGGCTTCATGGACCCGGTGGCGGTGTTGCAAATGACCAGCAACCCCGAGGTAGCCAAAGTCGCCCATGAGGTGCACGAGCGACTGCAACGCGTCAAGGCCCGGTTGGCCTCTCCTGCGACGCCCGGCAACTGAGACTCAAGGAGATGCACATGTACTACGACGGGGGCTACTTCATGGGTGGCATGCATTGGCTCTGGTGGATATTCTGGCTCGCGCTGATCGGCGTCATCGTGTTCTACGGGTGGGGGCGGCCAGACGAACGGCGCCGCGGCCCGGGCGAGTCGCCGCACGAGGCGCTGAAGCGGCGCCTGGCCAACGGTGATATCTCGGCAGAAGAGTACGAGCAACGCAAGGCGCTGCTCGATCGCGACGCCGGCTCAAAGGCCTGAACACTGCGCCGAATAGGCCTTGACATTCACATGATGCTAAGGTCTATCTTGAAAGCCATAGATCGACGCCAAAAATTTCGGCCGTCGAGGAAAGAACCGGCACCATGAACACCGCTCACCATGATCACCCAACCACCGCACCGGTTTCGTCCGACATGAACCCGTCCGGTCGCTCCCGGGGCGGGTATCGAGGGGCGCAGCGCGAAGGTATCGCACTGAGCTGGCCCTTGAAGACCGCGCTGCTGCTGGCCGCCTTGGTCGGTGGTTTCTATCTGCTACGCGAACACTGGAACCATGTCGCTGGCAACTGGATTTACCTGCTGCTGCTGGCGTGCCCGCTGATGCATCTGTTCCATCGCCACGGCGGGCATGGTGGTCACGCCCGGTTAACCAACCATCCCACCAACAAAAAGGAATAACGCCATGAACCCGCTCACAGGCCAGCACCACACCGGGCACGCGCACCATAGCGCGCCGTCGGCATCGAGCCCCGCAGTCCTGAAAGATCCGGTGTGCGGTATGACTGTGACCGAGCAGTCCGAGCATCGCTTCGAGCACGAAGGGCGACCCTACTATTTCTGCAGCGCGAAATGCCAAGGCAAGTTCGCGGCGAACCCGCTGCAGTATCTTGCTTCGAAAGCGCCGGTCGACACCGCGCCAGCGGTTACCGGAACAATTTACACCTGCCCGATGCATCCGGAGATCCGCCAGGACCACCCCGGTAACTGCCCCATATGCGGGATGACGCTTGAGCCGGTGATGCCGACACTGGACGAAGACGAAAACCCGGAACTGGCCGACTTTACGCGCCGCTTCTGGTGGACCTTGCCGTTTTCTGTGGTGGTGATGATTCTGGCCATGGCAGGCCACACCCTGCATTGGTTCGAGCCGCGAACCCAGGCCTGGATTGAATTTGCGCTGGCACTGCCGGTTGCGCTGTGGGCTGGCTGGCCGTTTTATGTGCGCGGCGTGCGGTCGGTCATCAACCGCAGCCCCAACATGTGGACGCTGATCGGGCTGGGCACCAGCGTAGCCTTCGTCTACAGCGTAGTGGCCACGGTGGCGCCGCACATCTTCCCGCCTGCCTTTGTCGTCGATGGCGTGGTGGCGGTGTACTTCGAGGCTGCTGCCGTCATCATTTCGCTGACCCTGTTCGGGCAGATACTGGAGCTCAAGGCGCGTTCGCAGACCTCGGCAGCCATCAAGTCGCTGCTGGGCCTGGCACCCAAGACGGCACGCCGCATCTCCCCTGACGGAACCGAGGAAGACGTGCCGCTCGCCAATGTCCATGTTGGCGACCAACTGCGCGTACGCCCCGGTGAGAAGGTGCCGGTCGACGGCATCGTCGTCGAAGGCACGAGCGCGCTGGACGAGTCGATGTTGACCGGGGAGCCGCTGCCGGTGACCAAGCGCGTGGGCGACAAATTGATAGGCGCCACCATGAATACCAGCGGCGCCCTGGTGATGCGCTCCGAACACGTCGGCTCGGCCACGGTGTTGTCGCAGATCGTGCAGATGGTGGCGCAGGCGCAGCGCTCGCGCGCCCCCATGCAGCGGATGGCCGATGTGGTGGCAGGCTACTTCGTCGTCACTGTCGTGACCATCGCGCTACTGACCTTCTTTGCCTGGGGCCTGTTCGGGCCTGCGCAGGGCTGGGTGTTTGGCCTCATCAATGCGGTGGCGGTGCTAATCATTGCCTGCCCCTGCGCGCTGGGCCTGGCCACGCCGATGTCGATCATGGTCGCCACCGGGAAGGGGGCGACGAATGGCGTGCTGTTCCGCGACGCCGCGGCGATCGAGAACCTGCGCAAGGTCGACACCCTGATCGTCGACAAGACCGGCACGCTGACCGAAGGCCGGCCCGCCTTCGAGAAGGCGGTGGCCGCCGAAGGCTTCAAGGATGCGGACGTGCTGCGCCTGGCCGCTAGTCTGGACCAGGGCAGCGAACACCCGCTGGCAGCTGCCATTGTGGCGGCGGCGCGCGCGCAGGCACTGAGCCTGGCCACGCCCGAACAGTTCGACTCCGAGTCGGGTATTGGCGTACGCGGCCGTGTCGAAGGCAAAACGCTGGCTTTGGGCAATACCGCGCTGATGGAACAGCTCGGCATCCCGGTGCAGGCACTCCAAGCCCAGGCGGAAGCGCTGCGCGCCCAGGGTGCGAGCGTGATGCATCTGGCGGTCGATGGACAGTTGGCCGGGCTGCTGGCCGTATCCGACCCGATCAAGGCGACGACGCCCGACGCCCTGGCTGCCCTGCGCAAGTCGGGCCTGCGCATCGTGATGGCCACCGGCGATGGGTTGACCACCGCGCGCGCCGTCGGCAAGCGCCTGGGCATTGACGAGGTGCACGGAGAAGTCAAGCCGGCCGACAAGCTGGCCCTGGTCGAGAAGCTGCAAAAGGAAGGCCGGGTCGTTGCCATGGCTGGCGACGGCATCAACGACGCGCCCGCACTGGCCCGCGCCGACGTCGGCATTGCCATGGGCACCGGCACCGACGTGGCGATGAACAGCGCACAACTGACGCTGGTCAAGGGCGACCTGCGTGGCATCGCGGTGGCGCGGGCCCTGTCGGACGCAACGGTGGCCAACATGAAGCAGAACCTGACGTTTGCCTTTGTCTACAACGCCCTGGGCGTGCCCCTGGCAGCGGGGGTGCTGTTCCCGTTGACCGGCTGGCTGCTCTCGCCCCTGATCGCTGCGCTGGCGATGAGCCTGAGTTCCGCCTCGGTCATCAGCAATGCTTTGCGACTGCGCGGGGCAACGCTCGACAAGGTCTAGGGATCTGATGATTAAGGTCCATGCATATGTTTGGAGTGGTCAAGCAACTCTGGGGATTTGGCAAAGTGCGTTACCGTGGTTTGCAGAAGAACGCCACCCGGGCATTCTGCATCGGGCTCGGTGTTTTGGCCTTGCTTGTTCACCATCGCCTTCGGCCGGGACGCCCACGGCTTGCGCCGCTTTCATGATGGCCAGAATCTGCCGGGATTATGAATAAAACACAGCACTAGCCCAATGGCAACGGGAGTAAGCAGCTATCAATCGAGTAGCGCGGAGCAATCGGCAATGATCCGGTCGGGCCCACAGGCTTCGATCGGCTGACCCATGTTGTAGCCATAGGGCAGCGCCCAGACTGCTACCCCCGCGTTGCGCGCCGTCGCCACGTCAATGCTCGAATCCCCGACAAACAAGGCCCGGTGGCGTGGCACATGAAACGCTGCCAGGCAACTCTGGATACCCGCCGGGTCGGGTTTTTTGCTGGGCAGGGTATCGCCGCTGACGACCCGGTCAAACAAATGCGTCAGGTGGTGAGCGTTCAACACCGTGGCGGTATGGCGGCCCTCCTTGTTGGTGACAACCGCCAGCCTGACGCCACGCTCGCGCAGGGCGACCAGCGTTTCACGCACCCGGGGGTAAAGCTGGCTGCGGCTGCCGCAGCGGCTCTGGTAATGTTTGTCAAACTCGGCGGCAATCAGCGCAAAACTGTCGCTCTCCCGAACCGCCACCTCACCGGTTTTCCCGCTGAAAGCCAGCACCTGAAGCAGCAACTCGCGCGTACCCAGGCCAATCCAGTCGTTCACCTGCTGCTGGCTTACCCCGGGCAGATCAAAACAGCGCAGCGTATCGTTCACGGCGTCGGCAATTTCCGGGGCGGTTTCAACCAGCGTGCCGTCCAGGTCAAACAAAATGAGGTCAAAGCGAGTCTTCATTACGGACACCGCATCAGGCAATGGAAGCGGCGGCCGGCTCAGGCAGCGCCACCTCACGGTGCCGCGCGGCGCGCTGGACCAGGCTGCGTACCGCATCCACCACACGCTGCGTGGTGATGCCGAAGAACGGGTACAGATCCCCGGCCGGAGCCGACTCGCCAAACGTGGTGATGCCAATGGCCACACCAGTGCGGCCGACGTATTTGCGCCAGAAATCGGGCTGCGCGGCCTCAATCGCCACTATTGGCAGGGCCAGCGGCAGCACCGATTCCTGGTAAGCCCCGGACTGCCGGTCAAAAATAGTGGTGCAGGGCATGGAAACGACGCGGCTGGCAATGCCCTCGGCGGCTAGCGTGGCCTGGGCCAGCATGGCCAATTGCAGTTCCGAGCCGGTGGACACGATCACCGCCTGCGCACCCGCCATGTCTGACAGCACATAGCCGCCGCGGCGGATGGCATCGACCCGGCCCGCATTGGTCAGGCGCGGCAGATTCTGGCGCGACAGGCACAGGGCGCTGGGGCCGTCCTTGCGCTGCACCGCGCAGGCCCAGGCGACTGCCGTTTCGAGGCCGTCCGCCGGCCGCCACAGATCCAGCCCCGGGATGAGGCGCAGGCTGGGCACATGCTCCACGCTCTGGTGCGTCGGCCCGTCTTCGCCCAGGCCGATGCTGTCGTGGGTGAACACATGGATCACCCGCAGCTTCATCAGTGCGGCCATGCGGATAGCGTTGCGGCTGTAGTCGCTGAAGGTCAGAAAGGTGCCGCCGTAAGGGATGTAGCCACCGTGCAGGGCGATGCCGTTCATGATGGCCGCCATGCCGAACTCGCGCACGCCGTAGCTCAGGTGGCTGCCCCACCGGAACGCTCCCTGTTCGTCGCGCCCGGCCTTGACGCAGCCCTTGAAGTTGGTCAGATTGGAGCCAGTCAGATCCGCGCTGCCGCCGAAGAACCCCGATACCAGCGGCGCCAGCGCGTCGAGCGTGTTCTGGCTCGCCTTGCGGGTCGCCACTGGGTCCGGGTTGGCTGCGATGGCGGCCAGCAGTTCCGGCAGCTTGTCGGTAAAGGCGGGCAGCAGATCGCCCGCCATGCGGCGTTCGAACTCGGCCGCCTTTAGCGGGTACTGCGTGCGGTAGGCCTCAAAGCGCAGGTGCCAGGCGCGCTCGGCCGCCTGACCGCACTCGACGGCGTTCCAGGCGCTGGCGATGTCCGGCGGCACTTCAAAGGGCGCGGCGGTCCAGCCCAGCGCTTCGCGGGTGGCGGCGACCTCTGCCGCGCCCAGCGCGGCGCCATGCACGTCATGCGTTCCGGCCTTGTTGGGCGAGCCCATGCCGATCACGGTTTTGCAGCAGATCAGCGTCGGCTGTCCATTGGGCAGAACAGCCTGCGCCTTGGCTGCGCGAATCGCTTCATCAACGGCGGCCGGGTTGTGGCCGTCCGCGGCGGGGATGACGTTCCAGCCATAGGCCTCGAAGCGCTTGGGCGTGTCGTCGGTGAACCAGCCTTGCACATGGCCGTCAATCGAGATGCCGTTGTCGTCGTAAAACGCCACCAGCCTGGACAGGCGCAAGGTGCCGGCCAGCGAACAGGCCTCGTGGCTGATGCCTTCCATCAGGCAGCCGTCGCCCATGAAAACATGGGTGAAATGGTCCACCACGGCATGGCCGGGCTTGTTGAACTCATCGGCGAGCAGCTTCTCGGCCAGCGCCATGCCGACCGCGTTGGCCAGGCCCTGGCCGAGCGGGCCGGTGGTGGTTTCCACTCCAAGTGTCACGCCCGCTTCGGGGTGGCCGGGTGTCTTGCTGTGCAACTGGCGAAAGTTTTTGAGCTCGGCCATGGGCAGGTCGTAGCCGGTCAGGTGCAGCAGCGCATACAGCAGCATGGAGCCGTGGCCGTTGGAGAGCACAAAGCGGTCGCGGTTGGGCCAGTTCGGGTTGGCCGGGTTGTGCGTCAGATGCCGGTTCCACAGCACTTCGGCAATATCGGCCATGCCCATGGGCGCGCCGGGGTGGCCGGATTTGGCTTTTTCAACCGCATCGACGGCGAGCATACGGATGGTGTTGGCCATTTGTCTGGCCAATTCGGGAGAGGGAGTATTCATAATTTAATCAGTTGGGGACAGAGCTTGTTCACTTCGTGCAACTGCGGTCTTTCCCGCAAGCTTTCATGAAGCGTTCTTTTTCCTTTCCATCATCCGCCACACGAAGGGCGTGAAAATCAGTTGCATGGCCAGCTCCATCTTGCCGCCGGGCACCACGATGGTGTTGGCGCGCGACATGAAACTGTCGTTGATCATGCTGCGCAGGTACTGGAAGTCAATTCCCTTGGGCTGGGCAAAGCGGATCACCACCATGCTCTCGTCAGGCGCCGGAATTTCCCGCGCGATGAAAGGGTTGGAGGTGTCCACGCACGGCACGCGCTGAAAATTCACGTGCGTGTGGCCGAACTGCGGACAGATGTAATTCACATAGTCGGGCATGCGGCGCAAAATGGTGTCGGTCACGGCTTCGGTGCTGTAGCCGCGCTGCGATTTGTCGCGCCAGAGTTTTTGAATCCACTCCAGGTTGATCACCGGCACCACGCCAATCAGCAGGTCGGGGTGCCGGGCAATATTGACCTCTGGCGTCACCACAGCGCCGTGCAGACCTTCGTAAAACAGCAGGTCGGTGCCCTCACGCACGTCTTCCCAGGGCGTAAACGTGCCGGGCTCCTGCCGGTACGGCGCGGCTTCTTCCGCGTTGTGCAGGTACTTGCGGTGCTTGCCAGTACCGTTGCTGGCATATTGCGCAAACAGGGTTTCCAGTTCGGTGAACAGATTGTTTTCCGGTCCGAAGTGGCTGAAGTTCTTGTTGCCGGCCTTTTCCGCCTCGGCAGCCCGCAGCTTCATCTCCTGGCGATCAAAGCGGTGAAAGCTGTCGCCTTCAATGGTGGCTGCCCTGACGCCCTCGCGGCGAAAAATGTTGCCAAAGGTGCGGGTGACCGAAGTCGTTCCCGCACCCGACGAACCGGTGATGGCGATGATCGGATGGCGTTCAGACATGGGTGTCTCCCTAAATTAGAATCTGTGTCAATCAGGGCTATAGCCCTTATAGATATTATGCAGGCAGCTATTAACTCAATAGCTTAATCAGCTAGGGACAGAGCTTGTTCACTTCGAGTAGCTGCGGTCTGTCCCGCAAAAATATGGGTTCCTCAGTTTCTGAACAGACTGCGTTCGACAAACAATGGGTTGCTCGGCTCGGTGCTGACGGGCTCGGCATGGTAGCGCTCGATGCGCTCGACTTCATTTCTGGAGCCAAAAATCAGGCCGATGCGCTGGTGCAGCGAGGTCGGCTGCACCCCCAGCATGGGCTCGTAGCCGGTGCTCGCGCGCCCCCCGGCCTGCTCCATGATGAAACCGACCGGGTTGGCCTCGTACAACAGGCGCAGACGGCCGGGCTTTGACGGCTCCTTGCTGTCGCGCGGGTACAGAAAGACGCCACCGCGCATCAGGATCCGGTGCGCCTCGGCCACCATGCTGGCAATCCAGCGCATGTTGAAGTCCTTGCCGCGCGGCCCGGTTTTGCCGGCCAGACACTCGTCCACGTAGCGCTTGACGGGGCGCTCCCAAAAGCGGCTGTTGGACGCGTTGATGGCAAATTCCTGCGTGTCGGCGGGCACCTGCAGGTTCGGATGCGTGAGCATGAACTCGCCCAGCATGGGATCGAGCGTGAAACCGGCCACGCCGTTGCCCACGCTGAGCACCAGCATGGTGGTGGGGCCGTACAGCGCATAGCCGGCAGCCACCTGGGCCGCGCCGGGCTGCAGGAAGTCAGCCTCGATTACATCGCGGCCGCTGTCCACCACTTCATGCGGTGCCCGCACGATGCTGAAGATGCTGCCCACCGACACATTCACATCGATGTTGCTGGAGCCATCCAGCGGGTCAAACACCAGCAGGTAGTTGCCACGCGGCTGCTGCGCTGGAATCTGGCATGGCAAGTCCATTTCTTCGGAAGCCATGCCCGCCAGATGTCCGCCCCACTGGTTCAGGCGCACAAAGTATTCGTTGCTCAACACGTCGAGCTTTTTCTGCGTTTCGCCCTGCACATTGACGCAGCCGCCGACATCGGCGTCGTGGTTGCCCAGCACGCCACCGAGTTCTCCAAAGGCGACGGCGCGTGCAATCGCCTTGCAGGCCAGCGCCGCGTCCAGAATCAACGCGTTGAAGTCCCCCGTGGCGCTCGGAAAGCGTCGCCGCTCCTCAATCAGGTAGCGCGTCAGCGTGAAGCGTTTGGACAATGGCATGGTGGTGTTTCCGGAGTTGAAGGCTCATGAGGGGCGCGTTTTTTCGGCAAGAGGCAGCTGCGCCTGGGCATGCCAGTCACGCAACTGCGCCACAGTGACGCCTTGCAGACTGGGTAAAACGCGCAGCGCACCCGTGAAATCATGGTGGGCCGTGTAGCTGTTGGGCGTAATGAGGGTTGCCAGGCCCGCACCGATGGCAGCCTTGAGGCCGTTCGCCGAGTCTTCAAAAGCCAGGCACGCGCTGGCCGGCAGTTGCAGGCGCTTGAGCGTTTGCAGATACACCTGCGGATCGGGCTTTTTGCGCGCCGCGGTGGAGGCATCCTCGATCACCATGAAGTAGTACATCCAGTTCGCGCCCAAGGCCGCGCGCAGCAGCGCCGTGATGTTGACGGGGGAAGTGGTGGTGGCAATGGCCAGCCGCAGCCCCTGCTGGCTGGCCGACTCGACCAGTGGCAGCACGCCAGGGCGCAACTGCACCGTGCCACGGTTGACGGCGGCTTCATAGTGCGCGGTCTTGAGTTCATGGATTCGCGCAATCGTGTCGCCCACGGCCTGGCCATCGAGTGCCTGAATATCCGGATGCACCTGCCGCCAATAGTGCAGCAGGCGCTCCTTGCCGCCAGAGATTTCGAGCAGCCGGCTGTACTGCGCCTCGTCCCACAGCCAGCCCAGTTCCAGCTCGGCGAACGCCCGGTTGAATGCCTCGAGGTGCGCGCTCTCGGTATCGGCAAGCGTGCCGTCAACATCAAAAATCAGCGCCTGAAGAGTGCTTGCGGGCATGGCTTTCTTTCACATCGGTAGATTTACTTTAATGGCTTGAACACATAAACTCTAATCACGTTTTATTAAATTATCATCAGATTAAGCTTATAAAACTTGCGTGAGAGACGGCAGGTACCAAAGAGCTTGCGGGACAGATCGCAGCTACACGAAGTGAACAAGCTCTGTCCTCAACGGATCGCCGGATGTTCGTCAGCTCCGTCACCAACCATTCGAGAGGAGTTTGCCCATGCGCCCCTACACCCTCAAGCAGATGCAGACCTTCATTGAAGTGGCACGCCAGCGCTCGGTGTCCAAGGCGGCCGAGCGCCTGTTTGTGACACAGCCTGCCGTATCGATGCAGATCCGCCAGCTCGAAGATGCCTTTGGCTTGCCACTGGTCGAGCCGCTGGGCCGCAACATCCAGCTCACGCACGCGGGCGAAGCTTTTTTGACGCACGCCATTGCCGCCATGGGCCAGCTCAAGGACCTGGAAGCCCTGATGGCTGAGCATGTCGGCATGAAAAAGGGCCATATCGACCTGGCTGTGGTGAGCACCGCCAAGTATTTCGTGCCGATGTTGCTGATGCGCTTTGCCAAGCAGTTTGC
>JAHFQQ010000014.1:11164-21822 GCA_023259235.1 Polaromonas sp.
GAAAACATCCTGGGCATGATGGCGCGCAACGAGGCCGATCTGGTGGTGATGGGCCGCAGCCCCGCCAACCTGGACTGCAACGCCACACCGTTTGCCACCAACCCGCTGGCCATTGTGGCCGCGCCCGACCATACCCTGGTGCGGCGCAGGAAGCTGCCCTTTTCAGCGCTGGGCGAACACGGCTTTGTGGTGCGTGAGCAGGGCTCTGGCACCCGCGCGGCCATGGAACGGCTGTTTGCCGAGCATCAAACGCGCCTGAAGGTGGTAATGGAAATGCCCAGCAACGAAACCATCAAGCAGGCCGTGATGGCTGGCATGGGACTGAGTTTTCTGTCGCTGCGCACGATGCGCCACGAACTGGCGGGCGGCTATATCGCGCTGGTGGACATTGAAGGCATGCCGCTGCTGGGCAACTGGTACATCACGCACCTGAGCCACAAGAAGCTCTCGCCGGCCGCGCGCGCCTTCAAGGAATTCCTGATCGAGCAGGGCGGCCCGCTGATGGATTCATGGAGCTGACGGCTATTGGGGGCAGGGGCCAAAAACCTCAGGTCGGGCGCAGCACCTTGGTCACGGGGTTGGTGCGCAGCCGGAATGCATCGGGCATGCCCGAGCCCAGCAGGGGGCGCAGGTAAAATCGAAACGCATCGGTCACATCGGTGCCGCTGGCGCTGATGAATTCATCTTCCATGGCGCGTGATCGACCCGCCACCGCATCGAGTGGCAGCAACTCGTAATCGACCGAGTAGAAACCGGTTCGCTTGATGGCGACTGAACCGTCGCACTTGCCCCACATGGCGAACTGCACGGCCTTCTCGCCGACCTCGCGCGCCTCGCGCTGGTCCACGTCGGAGACGCAGCCGATAAAGGAGCGCTGCAGGTAGCCCAGGGTATCGCCGCGCACCCGCTTGATGCCCAGCTTGCTCCTGATCTCCCCGCACAGCAGATCGGCCAGCGCGCCGCTGCCGGAAAGCTGCACGTTGCCATGCGCGTCATGCTCCATGGGCGCCGCAAGCTCGCTGGCAATCAGGGCTCCGGAACTGTCGTGGATGCCCTCAGACACCGCAATCACGCAGCGCCCCAGCCGTTCGTAGGTGGCTTTGACATCGGCCAGAAAACTGGCCAGCACAAAGTTGCGCTCCGGAAGATAGATCAGGTGCGGGCCATCATCGGAAAACTTCTTTCCCAGCGCGGAAGCCGCGGTCAGGAAGCCGGCGTGCCGCCCCATCACCACGGCGAGATAAACGCCCGGCAAGGCAGCATTGTCCAGATTGACACCGGCAAATGCCTGCGCCACAAAGCGCGCCGCCGAGGGAAAACCGGGCGTATGGTCATTGCCGACGAGATCGTTATCGATGGTCTTCGGAATATGCACGCAGCGCAGCGGATAGCCCGCCTTCTGCGCCTGCGCGCTGACGATGCGCACCGTATCGGAAGAGTCGTTTCCGCCAATGTAGAAGAAATGGCCGATGCCGTGTGCCTGCAGTACCTTGAATATCTCCTGGCAATACTTCACATCCGGTTTGTCGCGTGTGGACCCCAACGCCGAGGACGGGGTATTGGCGACCATTTCCAGGTTATGACTGGTCTCCTGCGTCAAATGCACGAAGTCCTCGTTGACGATGCCGCGCACGCCGTGGCGGGCACCATACACGTGCTCGATGCCGCGAAAGCGC
Source organism: Polaromonas sp. (assembly GCA_023259235.1). Taxonomy (GTDB): domain Bacteria; phylum Pseudomonadota; class Gammaproteobacteria; order Burkholderiales; family Burkholderiaceae_C; genus Polaromonas. The sequence goes on from JAHFQQ010000014.1 coordinate 12,841, forward strand.
CGCGCTTCCAGCGCCACGCCGACCAGCGACTGGTTAATCACGGCGGTCGGGCCGCCCCCTTGAGCAACAAGAATCTTTCCGGCAGCCATTTTGTGTCCTGTCTGTGGTTTAACGCTGTACGCTGGAAATGATCGTAGCACCGTCGCCATTGAGCCCAGGCCGAGCCATGAAGTATCGCGTGCGCATGCCACGGCTTTTTGACTGATCCCCAATTTTGGGATCTTTCGGCGGAGCCTGGAAACCGGGGTTATTCGCCGACCCGCATCGGCCGATGACAGCGCGGGCGGCGGAGGGTCTGAGTGACTTGTCTCGAATCATCAGAAAAACCTGATTTAACAAGAATATTATTTTAGTTTTCATTATGAATTACCCCTCCTATAGTCCGGCTTATCGTAACCCCCCCACCGGAGAACTCGCATGGACCAATCGAACCGCTACGCAGACCTGAGCCTCAGGGAATCCGATCTGATCAACGCTGGCCGCCACATTTTGGTGGCCTACAAGATGTTGCCCAGAGCGGGCCTTGGCTACCTGGAAGCGGCTGCTCACTTTGCAGCCGAGTCTTCCACTGGAACCAACGTGGAAGTATCGACCACCGACGACTTCACCAAAGGCGTGGATGCGCTGGTGTACTACATTGACGAAGCCACCGAGGACATGCGGATTGCCTATCCGCTCGAGCTGTTTGACCGCAACATCACCGATGGCCGTTTCATGCTGGTGTCTTTCCTGACGCTGGCAATTGGCAACAACCAGGGCATGGGCGACATCAAGCAGGCCAAGATGATCGACTTTTACATGCCTGATCGCGTGATCCAGATGTTTGACGGCCCGGCCAGGGACATCTCTGATCTGTGGCGCATCCTGGGCCGCCCGATCAAGGATGGCGGCTTCATTGCCGGCACCATCATCAAGCCCAAGCTGGGCCTGCGCCCCGAACCATTTGCCCAAGCGGCCTATCAGTTCTGGCTGGGTGGCGACTTCATCAAGAACGACGAGCCGCAAGGCAACCAGGTATTTGCGCCAATCAAGAAAACCCTGCCGCTGGTTTATGACGCGATGAAGCGTGCCCAGGACGAAACCGGTCAGGCCAAGCTGTTCTCGATGAATATCACAGCCGATGACCACTACGAAATGTGCGCCCGCGCCGACTTTGCGCTGGAAACCTTCGGACCCGACGCGGACAAGCTGGCTTTTCTGGTGGATGGCTTTGTGGGCGGCCCAGGCATGGTTACCACTGCGCGCCGCCAGTACCCGGGCCAGTACCTGCACTACCACCGCGCAGGCCACGGAATGGTGACCTCGCCCAGCGCCAAGCGCGGCTACACGGCGTTTGTGCTGGCAAAAATGTCCCGTCTGCAAGGTGCTTCCGGCATCCACGTCGGGACCATGGGCTACGGCAAGATGGAGGGCGAGGGCGACGACAGGATCATCGCCTACATGATTGAGCGCGACCAGTGCCAGGGTCCGGTTTATTTCCAGAACTGGCATGGCATGAAACCGACCACCCCGATCATTTCCGGCGGAATGAACGCACTGCGCCTGCCCGGCTTTTTTGAAAACCTTGGTCACGGCAACGTCATCAACACTGCTGGCGGCGGCGCCTACGGCCACATCGACAGCCCGGCCGCAGGTGCCGTGTCGCTGCGCCAGGCATATGACTGCTGGAAGGCCAGGGCGGACCCGATCGAGTGGGCCAGGGAACATGTGGAATTCGCCCGCGCCTTCGAGTCGTTCCCGAATGACGCAGACAGGTTGTTTCCGGGCTGGCGCGAACGGCTGGGCACGCAGCGCCTGCGCGCCTGATATTTTTGGTCACCGAACGAACGTGCTGAAGCGCCGGACCTCTCCGGGAGGTCGGGAAATCCCCAATTCATTGTCTCGTCGAACAGGTTACATTGAAGGCCTTGCTAACGAGCCCTGCTGCTCGCCAAGCGGGAGCCGAGGAGACATGAGAGTTATTCAAAATTGACAGACTGACAAGCCAACAAACTTTCCACAAGATGTTTTTTGAGCCAAGCGCTGGTGACCCCAGCGCTTTTTTTTGGCTGCCTGTTTTGTGGAAATCATGACATGAATCAGCCGCCAGCCCTTGCAGATCGGCCTTAAGCAGCTATAAACACAGGAGCAATCGACCGCCTGGACGCAATGCGACAATGGCGGCCATGGAATTGCTGATTGTCTCGTTTGCCTCACTGTTGGCGGGGTTTGTCGATTCCATTGTTGGCGGCGGCGGTTTGATTCTGGTGCCGGCCCTGTTCGCGGTCTTTCCCACGACACCCCCGGCCACGCTGTTTGGCGTGAACAAGGGAGCCTCGGTCTGGGGCACGGCGGTGGCAACCGCTCAATATGCCCGTCGTGTGAATTTGCGCTGGGCGGCACTGCTGCCAGCGGCGGCGACCGGTTTCGTCGCCGCGCTGGCCGGCGCCTGGCTGGTGACGCTTATCTCTCCGGGTTTCCTGCGCAAGGCGCTGCCTTTTGTGTTGCTGGCAGTGCTGCTCTATACGCTGGCGAAGAAGGACCTCGGTCGCCACCATGCACCACGCCATGGCGGCAATGCCGAAACGCTCGTGGCCTGCGGCATTGGTGGGATGCTGGGTTTTTACGATGGTTTTTTCGGACCCGGCACCGGCAGCTTTCTGGTCTTTCTGTTTGTCCGCTGGCTTGGCTACGACTTCCTGCATGCCTCGGCATCGGCCAAGCTGATCAACACCGCCACCAATGTGGCGGCGCTGGGGCTGTTTGCCTGGACTGGCCATGTCTGGTGGCACTTTGCCCTGACCATGGCCGTGGCCAATGTGGCGGGCAGCTTACTGGGCACAAGGCTGGCGCTCAGGCACGGCGCAGGCTTTGTGCGGCTGGTGTTTCTGGCGGTGGTAAGCGCACTGATTCTCAAAACCGGCTTTGACGCCTTCCTGAAATAGCCCTCCTGCGGGGTGGAGCGTCGCAATCAAAAGCCGTAGCACCGGGCCGCCCCAAGCGAAGTTCAGCCCCCGTGGGGGGCAACGCAGTACGCGCAGCGACAAGCGTGGGGGCCCCCCCATTACTCCGGACGAACGCCCGTCGTCGCCGGCAGCCCAATCACATCGGCTGCGCGGCGCGGCTTGCCAATCGGCGCGCCGGCAAGCCCTTTTTTCACCGCGGCCATGTCTTCCTCGCTCGGGTATTGGCCCAGCAACATGTAGTCGAATACGCGCCGCGCGATGGGCGCGGCCGCGCCCGCACCCCATCCTGCGTTTTCCACAATCACGGCCAGGGCGATCTTGGGGTCGTCGGCTGGCGCAAACGCGATATAGAGCGCGTGGTCGCGCTGGTGCTCCTCCATCCGCGCCTTGTTGTATTTTTCTTTCTGGCCGATGGTCACGGCCTGGGCCGTGCCGGTTTTGCCGCCGCTCAGGTAGCCTGCTCCGGCAAACACCCTGGCCGAGGTGCCCACCTGGGTGACGCCGACCATCGCCTTGCGCACAATGGCCACGTTCTCGGGCTTGTAGCCCAGGTCTTGCGGCGGATCCGCCGGTAGCGGGTGCAGTGCGTGCGTCACCGGATCCTGCGTGCCAAGCACCAGACGCGGCGTGTGCTTGATGCCGTTGTTGGCCAGTATGGCGGTGGCCTGCGCCAATTGCAGCATCGTGAAACTGTTGTAGCCCTGGCCGATGCCCAGCGAGATGGTTTCGCCGGGAAACCATTTTTTCTGTGCCGGGTTTTTATAATAGCCCCGTTTCCAGGCCTGGCTGGGCAGCACGCCGCGCACTTCGCCGCTAATGTTGATGCCCGTGATCTGGCCAAAGCCAAGCGGCTTCATGAAGTCGTGCATCGTATCGACGCCCAGTTCGTTGGCCAGCGAGTAGAAATACGCGTTGCTCGATTCGACAATGGCGCGGTTCATGTCCATGATGCCGCCGCGCTCGTTCTCCGGACTGCCGAAGCGGCGGCCGCCAAACATGAAGTAGCCCGGATCATTGATCAGCGTCGTGGCCGAGCGTGTCCCGGTTTCCAGCGCGGCAAGCGCCATGAATGGCTTGTAGGTTGAGCCCGGCGGATAGGTGCCGCGCAGCGCCCGATTGAGCAACGGCTTGTCAATCGATTCATTGAGCGCCTGCCAGCTCTCCTGATCAATGCCATCGACAAAAAGGTTCGGATCGAAAGTCGGCTTGCTCACGAACGCCAGCACGTCGCCGGTTTTCGGGTCCAGTGCCACCAGGGCGCCGCGCCGCTCGCCAAACATGTCCTCGACCAGCTTTTGCAGGCCGATGTCCAGCGCCAGCATGACCGTGGCGCCCGGCGTGGCCGGGTTGTTGGCCAGCTTGCGCACAGCGCGGCCACCTGCCGAAGTTTCCATCCGCTCGACACCGGTGGTGCCATGCAGCTCTTGCTCGAAACTCTGCTCGACCCCGAGCTTGCCGATGTAGTCGGTGCCGCGGTAATTGCCGGCGTCATCGCCAGCCTCGATATCGTCTTTTTCGGTCTGGTTGATGCGGCCGATGTAGCCCACCACGTGACTGGCCAGCTCGCCGTTGGGGTAGCTGCGGAACAGCCGCGCCTTGATATCCACGCCCGGAAAACGAAAACGCTGCGCTGCGAAACGGGCGACTTCCTCGTCGGTCAGGCGCGTGCGAATCGGCAGCGACTCAAAATTCTTTGCCTCCTCACGCAGGCGCTTGAAGCGCCGCTTGTCGCGCGGCTGGATATCCACCACCTTTTCCAGAGCAGCAATGGTTTCGTCCAGATCAACGACCCTGGAGGGCGTGATTTCCAGGGTGTACGCGGAGTAGTTGGTTGCCAGCACCACGCCGTTGCGATCCAGAATCAGCCCGCGGTTGGGCACGATCGGGACGACGGCGGTGCGGTTGTTTTCCGCCTGCTCGCTCAGGTCGGCGTGGCGATAAACCTGCAGATACACCAGGCGCGCGGCCAGCAACGCAAACGCGCAAAACACTGCCAGACTCGCCACCAGGACACGGGTGCGAAAACGGGACAGGTCGGCTTTGACGTTTCGCAGTTCAGTCATGGTCGTGCGACCCGAGCGCAGGAAAAAGGTGCCCCAATCCCGTCAGGGACGCCGAGGCGATGCGAAGCGAGTCGCAAAGGCCAGCAGGGGCTGCGGAACCGGCTCAGCCGGGCCGCAGGCGCAGCGGCCCCCCGGGGGGGCAGGAAGTTACACGAAGTGAACGACCGTGGGGCCGTCATAAAGGACGATTTTCATCCGGGTCGGGCGCGCGGCGCTGCGGCGCCAGCAACAACACGCTTGCCACGGGCCACAGCAGCGCCTCGCCCAGCGGCGCCAGCAGCATGATCCAGCCCGGGAAAATGCCGCCGCCGATCATGCGGATGATGAATTCCACGCCATGCGCCACCGCAAACAATGGCAGCACCTGCAAGGCCTGCGACGGCACCGTGAACCAGAGCAGGCGACGATGGATCAAGGCGGCAAAAAAACTCAATGCGGTGTAGGAAAGCGCATGCTGGCCGAGCAGGGACGACTGCTGCACATCCATGACCAGGCCAAACATGAAGGCCAGGCCAATACCAATGCGCAACGGCTGATGCACATTCCAGAAAACCAGCACCAGCACCAGGAAATCGGGCATCCAGGGCACGCGTCCAAGCGGCAGCATGTTCAGCAGCAGCGCCACGATCAGGCTGGCCCAAATAAACAACGGATTGGCGGGCAACAGCAGTTGCTGGCCGGAGCGCATGATCATTTGACGGCCCCTTTCCTGGCAACCGCTGGCGCCGCATCGACGCCCGGCCGCTGCGGGATCTGGCCGGAAACGGGCTTGACCACAATCACATGGCGCGCACCGGCCACGAGCGCCAGCGGTGTGCAGTAAATCCTGGCGAAGGCCGAGTCGGCGTGAGGCTCGATCCGGCTGATTCTGGCAACCGGCATGCCGGCCGGGTAAACGCCATCGACCCCACTGGTGGTCAGCAGGTCGCCTGCCTGCACGTCAGAGTTGCTGCCCATGAAGCGCAACTCCATTGCCCCGCCCGAACTCGATGCTTCGCCAAAGGCCACGCTGCGCACCCCGGTGCGAACATTGAGCACGGGGATGGCCAGATCGCGGTCTGTCACCAGCGTCACTTCGCTGACCAGCGGATGCACGCGGGTGACCTGTCCCAGCACGCCCGACTCATCCAGTACGGGCGAGGCGAGGTCCACTCCCTGGAGCAGGCCCTTGTCGATGATGACCTTGCGGGTATAAGGGTCGGCAGCGTCGTACAGGACTTCGGCCGTCATGACCGCTGTGGCGAGTTGCTCACGCAGGCCCAGCAGCTTTCGCAGGCGGTTGTTCTCCAGCGTCAATTGCTCAACCTGGCCGGCGCGCAGCGACTGCAGCGCCAGTTTTCGGCTCGCCATCTCGCTGTTCGATTCAGCCTGGTTCAGGCGGGTGAAATAGTCGCTGGCGCCTTTGATGGCCTGCACCGGCTGCAAGGCCAGCCACTGCACCGGGTACAGCGCGGTGGCCAGCGCCGCGCGCACCGGCTGGGTGATGCCAAAGCGCGTGTCGGCCACCATCAGGAAAAACGAAAGGGCGCTGAAGAACAGCAGCTTGGACAGCGCCGACGGCCCCTGCTTGAAAAAGGGCGGCGGGGATCTGTCGATGGTTCCCAGGGTCATGGCGCGCTGTCAGACTGGTTCCACTTCGGGTCCCAAGCGTGCGGCATGAAAGGCGGCGTGAACAAAGTCGTGGCCGGGGCTTATTCCGAGGTGAAGATGGAGCCCATCCGGTCCATGCGTTCCAGCGCCATGCCGCAGCCGCGCACCACGCAGGTCAGCGGATCTTCGGCCACCAGCACCGGCAAGCCGGTTTCCTCGGCCAGCAACCGGTCGAGGTCGCGCAGCAGCGCGCCGCCGCCGGTAAGCATCATGCCGCGCTCGGCGATGTCGGCGCCCAGTTCGGGCGGTGTTTGCTCCAGTGCATTTTTGACCGCGCTGACAATGTTGTTGAGCGGCTCGGTCAGGGCTTCAAGGATTTCATTGCTGGAAATCGTGAAACTGCGCGGCACGCCTTCGGAGAGGTTGCGGCCCTTGACTTCCATTTCGCGCACCTCGGAGCCGGGGAAGGCTGAGCCGATACTGTTCTTGATGGCTTCGGCCGTGGGCTCGCCGATCAGCATGCCGTAGTTGCGCCGGATGTAGTTGATGATGGCTTCATCAAAGCGGTCGCCGCCCACGCGCACGCTGCCTTTGTAGACCATGCCGCCAAGCGAGATCACGCCGACCTCGGTGGTACCGCCGCCAATATCGACCACCATCGAACCACTGGCTTCGGAAACCGGCAGCCCCGCGCCGATGGCCGCGGCCATCGGCTCTTCAATCAGGTACACATCGCTGGCACCGGCTCCCAGGGCGCTTTCGCGGATGGCGCGGCGCTCGACCTGGGTGGAGCCACAGGGCACGCAGATGATGATGCGCGGGCTTGGCTTGAAGAAGCTGCGCGGATGCACCATCTTGATGAACTGCTTGAGCATTTGCTCGGTCACGGTAAAGTCGGCGATCACGCCGTCTTTCATCGGGCGGATGGCTTCAATGTTGCCCGGCACCTTGCCGAGCATGGCCTTGGCTTCGCGGCCGACGGCCTGGATGGTTTTCTTGCCCTGCGGGCCACCCTCGTGGCGAATCGCCACCACGGAAGGCTCATTGAGCACAATGCCGCGGTCACGCACAAAAATCAGGGTGTTGGCAGTGCCAAGGTCAATCGCCAGATCGGTGGAAAAGTACCGACGGAATGATTCAAACATTTGCAGGAGTCCGGTTTGGGCATGCGCAAGCTTCGTTGCACCATCGCCTTATATGATGAGCCAATAATGAGGAGGCAAAAGCAAAATGGGTCAGGGCCTTCTGAAACCCGGTTTTCCGGCACCTGAAAAGCGCCCAAAAGCGTGCATCCGGCCCTGATTTCACAGCAAAGGCAGGATAATAACGCATCCGCTGTGAGCTCATGAGCCCACAAGGCTGGTTTTTCAGCTTTACACCTGGTTTCAACGCCGGATCCTGCCCAGCCCCCAAGACCTCATTTTTTATTCCGAACTGCTTTATTAACGCCTATGGCCCTGACATCCCAAGACATCGCGCGTATCGCCAACCTGGCACGGCTGGAGTTGCGTCCCGACGAAGCCGCGCACACGCTGCGCCAACTCAATGAATTTTTCGCCCTGGTGGCGCAGATGGATGCCGTCAACACCGACGGCGTGGAGCCGCTGGCCCATCCGGCTGCCGTGCTGGGCGAGGTTGCGTTGCGCCTGCGCGAGGACATCGCCAGCGAGCCCGACCAGCGCGAAGCCAGCCAGGTCAGCGCGCCTGCCGTCGAGCGCGGCCTCTTCCTCGTGCCGAAAGTGATCGAATGAGCAGCACCCTTTACCCCGACCTGCACGAGCTCGGTGTCGCCCAGTTGGCCGCCAGGCTGGCCGCCCGCGAAGTCTCCAGTGTCGAAGTCACGCAGCATTTCCTTAACCGCATCCGGCAGCATGACAGCCTTGGGGCCTTCCTCGCCACCAACGCCGACGTCTCGCTGGCGCAGGCCAGGACCGCCGACGCACGGCTGGCCGCCGGGGAACGAACGCCGCTGCTGGGCGTGCCGCTGGCGCACAAGGATGTGTTCGTGACCCGCGACTTCCCGACCACCGCGGGCTCGAAAATGCTGGAAAACTACCGCAGCCCGTTTGATGCCACCGTGGTCAGCAAGCTGGGCGTGGCAACAGGCGGCGCCGGCATGGTGACCCTGGGCAAGCTCAATTGCGACGAGTTCGCCATGGGCTCGGGCAGCGACAACAGCGCCTGGCAGCCAGTGCGCAACCCCTGGGACCCGAGCCGCGTACCTGGCGGCTCCTCGGGTGGCTCGGCGGCGGCGGTGGCGGCGCGGCTGCTGCCCGCGGCCACCGGCACCGACACCGGCGGCTCGATTCGCCAGCCGGCGTCGCTCAGCGGCATCACCGGCATCAAGCCGACCTACGGCCGCTGCTCACGCTACGGCATGGTGG
>JAHFQQ010000243.1 GCA_023259235.1 Polaromonas sp.
TGGCAGGCAATGCAGTGGGTCGCGTACAGCAACTCCCCCCGTGTGGCGTCACGAACAGGCTGTGCCTGGGCAACAGCCAGATTTCCGGACACGACGATCAGCAAAACGAGCAGCGATCTCCCAGGCATGCATCCTCCCTGACCATGGCTCTGCATTTCAGTATAGCCGCCGCCACCGCCGCCCCGCGCGGTTCAGATGTCCGTCTGTCATGCGATCGCCTGGCCCGGCCAAAACGGTAAACTTTGCCCGGATGAAAAGATTTTTCCTTTTGATACTGCTCTGCCTGGCCGGAATGACTTCCTTTGCCTTCGCGAAAACTCCGGGTGAGGTCGAGGTTGGCGGCATGCTTCGCGAAGCGCAAATGCAGGGGCTTTCCGGCCCTTCCAGAAAGCTCTGTTAATCAATGTATGGGCCAGTTGGTGCGGTCCCTGCCGCGAGGAAATGGGGTCATTGCAACGGCTTTCACGCCGCTATGGGGGCAAGCAGTTCGATGTCATAGGCATCTCGACCGACGACTATCCGGACCGTGCCGCGGCGTTTCTTAGACAATCGGGCACCACCTTTAGCAACTTTATCGACAGCAGGCTGGTCCTGGAAAACATGCTGGGAGCTGACCGGTTGCCCCTGACGCTGCTGGTTGACGCGCAGGGCAGGGTAATCGGAAAGTTCTACGGGGCCAAGCAATGGGACAGCCCTGAAGCGCTGGAAATCACCGGAAAGGCCTTCCACATCAGGATGCAGCCATAAGCCGGCGCAATCAGGCCGCTATTGAATCAGCCGGTTTTAGTGAAGAAAAGTGGCTCCAGCCCTCTTGTAACGGGCGCAATAAGCTATTGAATAGATAGCTATCCGCCACCTGATGGTGCAGAATCCAGCGGTCCGTCAGGTTCAGGTTAGCGCGGCTGGCTGCGGGTCTGTCATCGATCCACCGGCAAAAACAGGCTCTCCTTGACCTCTTCCATCACCACGTAGCTGTGGGATGCGGCCGTCACGGGCAGTTTTTTCAAGAGGTCGCCGAGCAGGTGGCGGTACTCGCTCATGCCGCGTAGTCGGGCCTTGACCAGGTAGTCGAAGCTGCCCGACACCAGGTGGCATTCCATTACCTCGGGCACGTGAAGCAACTCCTGCCGTACCTTGTCGAACACATCGCCGGACTTGGACGACAGCGTGATCTCCACAAACACCAGCAGCGTCTTGCCGAGTGCGGTGGGGTCGATCCGGGCGTGGTAACCGGTGATGACGCCTTCGCGCTCCATGCGCCGGACGCGCTCGGAACATGGCGAGGTGGACAAGCTGATCTGTTCGGCCAGATCCGTCATGGAAATGCGCCCCTGGCGTTGCAGGATGTCGAGGATTTTTCGGTCGATGCGGTCGAGGTCTGTCATTTCACTTCCTGAAGGGCTGCAAGGCAATAAACTTGGGTTAAACCACTGAGTTATTGTACTTATTCAGTGGAATTTCTGGAATCTGAGCTTTTAAACTTGCTACTTACCTTGTTAAACGTGAGGTCTGCCATGAAAGTCATCGTCCTGGGTAGTGGTGTCATTGGCACCACGACTGCCTATTACCTGGCCCGTTCGGGCGCTGAAGTGGTGGTGCTCGAGCGCCAGAGCGGCCCCGCGCTGGAAACCAGTTTTGCCAATGCCGGCCAGGTTTCTCCCGGCTATTCCACGCCTTGGGCTGCGCCCGGGATTCCATTGAAGGCGCTGAAGTGGATGTTCCAGAAGCATGCGCCGCTCTCCATCCGTCCCGACGGCAGCCTGTTCCAGTTGCGCTGGATGATGGCCATGCTGAAGAACTGCTCGGCAAGCCGGTACGGCGTCAACAAGGAACGCATGATGCGCGTGGCCGAATACAGCCGGAGCTGCTTGCGCCAGTTGCGCGTTGACACCGGTATTGAATACGAGCAGCGCACCGGCGGCACGCTGCAGCTGTTTCGTACGCAGGCACAGATCGATGCCGTGCAGCGCGACGTGGCCGTGCTGCGGGAGTGCGGCGTGCCCTACGAACTGCTCGACCGCGACCAGCTCGCCACGGTCGAGCCGGCGCTGGCCCAGGCACGCGACCGGCTGACCGGCGGACTGCGTCTGCCCAACGACGAAACCGGCGACTGCTATCTGTTCACCCAGCGCTTGGCCATGCTGGCCGAAGGGCTGGGCGTGGATTTCCGTTTCGACCAGGCGGTCGATGGCCTGGCCACTGAGGGTGGCCGAATCACCGGCGTGCGCGTGGGCGGCCAGGTGTTGAGCGCTGATCGCTACGTGCTGGCCTTCGGCAGCTATTCGCGCAGCTTTCTGGCGCCGTTGGGGCTGGACCTTCCCGTCTATCCGGTCAAGGGCTACTCGCTCACCGTGCCGCTGATCAATCCCGACATGGCACCGCAATCGACCGTGCTGGACGAAACCTACAAGGTGGCCGTCACACGCCTGGACAATCGCATCCGGGTCGGCGGCATGGCTGAATTGGGCGGCTTCGATCTGCGACTAAACCCGCGCCGGCGCGAAACCCTCGAGCACGTCGTGAACGACCTGTTCCCGGGCGGCGATCTGCCGCGGGCCGAGTTCTGGACCGGTCTGCGGCCGATGACGCCCGACAGCACGCCGATCATCGGCGCCACGCCCTATGCAAACCTGTTTCTCAACACCGGCCACGGCACCCTGGGCTGGACCATGGCCTGCGGCTCCGGAAAGCTGGTGGCTGATCTGGTCACGGGCCACAAGCCGGAAATTCGCACCGATGGTCTCGCGCTGCAGCGTTACCTGCCGCCTTCCCGCATGCGGCCAGCCAGCGCCGGTTCGGTCGGTGCGCCGGCTTGAGCCGGCCTTCGTGCGTCAGTCAACAGCCTGAAAACTACCAGTCCACCAGGCTCAGACCCAGGCTCAGCACGGTGCGTTTGCGGTTGTAGTCGAGCAGACTGTCACCATAACCACTGAACAGTTGCAGGTGGTAGCGCAGGCCGGTGTAGTTGGGCGACGAGGCCGGCGCCAGCAGCCAGTCCAGCCGGACCGAGCCGCGCGCATCATGGCGCAGCGAGTGGCGCAGCGTGACGCCGATGGTGCTGGCCTGGCTGATCTGCCAGTTGCCGGTGAGATCGGTCCGGCCCACGTAATCCTGGATATCAGGGTTGTCGTCATCGCCCGACGGCTCGCGCAGCCGTTGCCAGACCCGGCCCTGCAGCGTCAGGCTGGAGTTGGGACCCAGTATTTTTTCGGCCGCGCCCATCAGGTAAACCCGGTTCCAGCTGCGCGATAGCGGCAGCGCTTGCCCATTGGACTGGTGCACCAGTCCCAGGCCCGATAGCCGGTAGTTCCAGCCGCCGGCCAGCGGGATCTGGTGCGGGTAGATATAGATCACTTCGGGCTCATGGTCGGTCACGCGAAATGGCCGCGACAAGCCTGTGCTGAAAAATTGCCAGTAGCTTTGCTGGGTGTAGCCAAACCACAGCGAATCGAGGTCATCATCGGGGTTGGAGCCGCTCTTGAACATGCCTTTGGCGAGCTTGGTGCGCACTGAAAGCTGGATCTTGGTTTCAGCGCGCTTGTACGCCAGCGTGGTTGTTGCGGTGTGGCCGGGCGAAGGGGATGAGGGCTGCACGTTTACACCGTCCGAGGTGACCAGCGACAGCGAAATCGGGCGGTAGCCGCGCAGCGCGAAGGTGTCGCAATCAGTGCCGCGCTGGAGTTCCCAGAATTTGGAAAGCCCGGAATACTGGTTGTTCTTGCAGCCAATCGGTTTGCCGTCGGGCGATTCTGTATTCAGGGCTGGCAACAGCAGCACCTGGGTGGCTGGCTGACCGGTGGCCGGATTGGCCGGAGCAGTGCTCAGGGAGGGCTCAGGCGTGTTCGCCCGGGACTGCGAGTCGGCCCATTGCTGGAAACACGCCAGTTGCGCCGTGGCGTCGCCCTTCAGGGTTTGGCAAAGCTGCCAGCCCTGGCTGGCGGGCGCAGGAGCCATGGCAGTTTCAGGTACATTTTGCGCGCTAGACCAGGAAAACAGGGTGCAGCCAGCTATAAAAACAAGAGCATGCCGGATAACCTCTATAGCCATGGTGCAATGAGAATGTGCAGCCGCATCACCCATGTGAAGTGCGCGGGTTGGGTCACAAAGGAGTGGCCGCCGCCGCGGCCAGGGCATCGGCTGATTTTTTGGCAAACTCGGCACGTAGCGCCCGGATCTTTTCGCGCGGGTCTTCCTTCCGGGTTGCCTGGTCCAGCGCCATTTCGGCAATGAAGCGGCTCGGCACGCCGGCAATCATGGTACGGCCCTTCTTGCGCTTGCGCAGCCAGTTCACGGCCAGCGTGCGCTGTGCACGCGTAATGCCGACATACATCAGGCGGCGCTCTTCCTGCAGGCGCAGCGCAATGCTGTCGGCATTGCCGCCGTCATCATCATCGAGCCTGAACGGCAGCAAGCCTTCGACGCAACCGGCCAGCACCACATGCGGCCACTCCAGCCCCTTGGCAGCGTGCAGGGTCGAGAGCGTCACCACGTTCTGTTCGCCTTCGCGCTCGCTCATGGTCGAGAGCAGGGCAATTGTCTGGACCACTTCGAGCAGGGTTTTCTTTTCGTTTTCAATGACGATGCCCGCGCTGTCATCGAGCTGTCCGCCGCAGCGCTGCGCCATCCAGTCGCAAAAATCCATCACATTGCTCCAGCGCGCGGCCGCCAGCTTTTCACTGTCTTCACCGTCGTACAGATGCTTCTCGTAGTCAATATCCTTCAGCCAGTCGGCGAGAAAAGCGCGCGCGTCCTGCGCGCCGACGGTGTGCCGGGCGCGGTATTCCAGCTCGTTCAACGAGCGGCCAAACTCCTGCAGCGAGCCGACTGCCTTGGCCGGCAGCATGGAGCCGAGCGAGTGGCTGAACAGCGCTTCAAACAGACTGAGCTTGTACTGGCTGGCAAAGCTGCCGAGCGCAGCCAGCGTGGTGTGG
>JAHFQQ010000244.1 GCA_023259235.1 Polaromonas sp.
CCCTTGAAATTGCGCGCCTGGTTCAACTCGTCGGCAAGCCAGCTTTTGGCATAAGCCTCGGGGTAGGCGCCGAGTTCATCGTGCTGGCGGCCCGAGGTCACGGCGGCATACGCCGCCTCCGCGGCCAACATGCCGGACTTGATGGCGGAGTGGCTGCCCTTGATGCGGGCGGCGTTGAGGTACCCCGCCTCGCAGCCAACCAGCGCCCCGCCGGGGAATACGGTCTTGGGCAGGCTCAGCGCGCCCCCCGCCGTGAGCGCCCGGGCCCCGTAGCCAATGCGTTTTCCGCCCTCCAGATATGCCCTGATGCTGGGATGTGTTTTCCAGCGCTGCATTTCTTCAAACGGGCTGAGGTAGGGGTTGCTGTAGTCGAGCCCGGTCACAAAACCGAGCGTGACCCTATTGTCTTCCTGGTGGTACATGAAACCGCCGCCGTAAGTCTTGCTGTCCATGGGCCAGCCAGCGGTATGCACGACCAGGCCGGGCTTGTGCCTGGCGGGGTCAATTTCCCACAACTCTTTCACGCCAAGGGCATAGGCTTGCGGATCCTTGCCTTCGTCAAGCTTGAAGCGGCTGATGAGCTGGCGGCCGAGGCTGCCCCGCGCCCCCTCGGCGAACACGGTGTATTTGCCGTGCAGTTCCATGCCTAACTGGAAGTGATCTGTCGGCTCGCCATTCTTGCCGATGCCGAGGTTGCCGGTAGCCACGCCCTTGACGGAGCCGTTGTCGTTGTACAGTACTTCAGCAGCCGCAAAGCCGGGGAAAATCTCCACGCCCAGGCTCTCGGCCTGCCCGGCCAGCCAGCGCGTCACATTGCCAAGACTGATGACGTAATTGCCGTCGTTGTGAAAGCAGTCAGGCACAAAAAACGCAGGTGTTCTGGTTGCACCGGTTTTACCGAGGAAAAGAACTTCGTCGCTGGTGACCGGCTGGTTCAGCGGCGCACCCAGCGCTTTCCAGTCGGGGAGCAACTCGGTCAGCGCCTTCGGGTCCATCACCGCGCCAGAGAGAATGTGCGCGCCCGGCTCGGAACCCTTTTCCAGCACGACGACGGTAACGTCGGTGCCCGTTTCCGCCGCCAGTTGCTTGAGGCGAATCGCGGTGGCAAGGCCGCTGGGGCCGCCGCCCACGATGACCACGTCATAGTCCATCGCTTCACGGGGGCCAAACTGGGCCAGAATGTCTTGAGGTGTCATCATGGTCTCGCTGATAATGGTTTTCAGGAACGATTGCCTGTTCCCTGGTTCATTTTATGTCGTGAACGCCTGGGGTCGAACGGCCGTCCGCTTTTGTATTTCCTTAACTGAGAGGAGCCTCCAATGGCATACAGCATTGATCTTTCCGGCCGTGTCGCGATCGTGACCGGCGCCTCGGGCGGTCTTGGCGCACAGTTTGCAAGAACGCTCAGCCGCGCCGGCGCCGCCGTGGTGCTGGCCAGCCGCAGGATCGAGAAGTTGAAAGAGTTGCGCGCGCAGATTGAGGCCGAAGGCGGCGCCGCGCATGTGGTGGCGCTTGATGTAACCGACCACGCCAGCATCAAGTCGGCGGTAGCGCATGCTGAAACTGAAGTGGGGCCGATTGACATTCTCGTCAATAACTCGGGCGTAAGTACGACGCAGCGCATTCAGGACGTGAGCGAGGAAGACATCGATTTCACTTTCAACACCAATGTGAAGGGCGCCTTTTTCGTAGCGCAGGAAGTTGGCAAGCGCATGCTGGCACGTGCCAGGGGGGCCGCGCCCGGTACCTACGCCGGCGGGCGCATTATCAACATTGCCTCAATGGCGGGTCTGCGCGTGTTGCCGCAAATTGGCGTGTACTCCATGAGCAAGGCCGCGGTGGTGCAGATGACACGCGCCATGGCGCTGGAATGGGGCCGGTTCGGCATCAATGTCAATGCGATTTGCCCGGGCTATATCGACACGGAAATCAATCACCATCACTGGGAAACAGAGCAGGGCAAAAAGCTGGTGCAGATGTTGCCGCGCAAGCGCATTGGCAAGCCTGAAGACCTCGACGCGCTGCTGGTCATGCTGGCCAGCGGCGAGAGTCATTTTGTCAATGGCGCGGTGATTGCCGCAGACGACGGATTTGGCGCATGAAAATCGAAATTCCAGAGCGCAAGAAGCTGGTTCACACCATGCATATTCCGATTCGCTGGGGCGACATGGATGCGATGGGCCACCTCAACAATGCAAACTACTTTCGTTACCTCGAAACCGCCCGCATCGACTGGCTGTACGCGATCGGCTGCAAGCCTGAGCCGCAGGGTGAAGGCCCGGTGATCGTCAACGCGTTCTGCAACTTCTACAAGCAGCTCGAATACCCGGGCGATGTGCTGGTGAAGATGTATGCCAGCGATGCGGCGCGCACCACGTTTGAAACCTGGGGCACTCTGGAACGCGTGGACGCGCCGGGCGTGATTTGCGCCGCCGGAGGCGCCACTACGATCTGGGTGAACTTTCCGGCGCAAAAGTCCATGCCACTGCCTGACTGGATGCGCCGGCTGGTGGAAGCCTAGCTGCCTCTCATTTCATGATTCAAATTGGCATCCAGCCCACGTATCCCTTGTGTAGTCAGCTATTAAAAGCGTAGTAGTCCGGCTGCGTCACGACCGGCGTCTCAGCCAGTCGCTGGGCACCTTCAAGACGCCGTCGCCGCCATGGCTGCGAAGACGCGCCTTCATGTTTCGATATCTTCGGGTTGCAGTACTAGTCAAACACTGGCGACTCGACGCCCAGCACCTTGTGCAGCTTGGGGCTGGTGGTGGTGTATTGCAGATGGATTTTTTTGTCCGGGAAAATGAAAGGCGCAGCGCCAAAGGCTGCCAGCGCGCATTCATGAAAGCCGCTCAAGATCAGTTTCTTCTTGCCGGGGTAGGTGTTGACGTCGCCCACTGCGAAGATGCCCGGCACATTGGTTGAAAACATCTCGGTATCAACCTTGAGCTGCTTGCGTTCAATCTCCAGGCCCCAATTGGCTATCGGTCCGAGTTTGGGTGAAAGACCAAAGAAAACCAATAGCACGTCGAGCGGCACCACGCGGGTCACGCCATCCGCGCCGGTGACCTTCACGCCGCTCAGCTTGCTGTCCCTTGCCTCGTAGCCTGTGACCTGGCCGACGATGAACTGCATCTCGTAGGCGTCGCAGAGTTCCTTCATTTTGGCCACGCTGGCGGGGGCCGCCTTGAAGCCGTCGCGGCGATGCACCAGAATCACGCTTTCCGCCTTGTTGGGGCCTTCCGCGACAAAGTTCAGGGCCCAGTCCAGCGCGGAATCGCCGCCGCCCACGATGACCAGGTTTTTGCCGGCAAAGTCGGCCGGGCTCTTCACCCGGTAGTGGATCTGCGAGCCTTCGAATTGCTCCAGCCCCTCGACTTTCAGCGTGCGCGGCTGAAAAGCACCGACACCGGCGGCAATGAAAATGGTTTTGGTCAGGAACTGCAAGCCCTTGGAAGTTTCAACCAGGAAGCGTCCATCGTCCTGCTTTTGAACCACGCTGACTTCCTGGCCGAAGTGGAAGGTCGCGCCAAACGGTTCAATCTGCCGGAGCAGGCTGTCGGTCAGTTCCTTGCCGGTGCAAACCGGAATGGCAGGGATGTCGTAAATCGGCTTGTCGGGGTAAAGCTCGATGCATTGGCCGCCGGGGTAGGGGAGTGAGTCAATCACATGGGCCTTGATTTCGAGCAGGCCCAGCTCAAACACCTGGAAAAGACCCACCGGGCCGGCACCCACAATGATGGCATCAGTCTCCAGCAGGCCATCGTGCGCGGCGGCGGTGTTGAGCACTTCTTGATTCAGTTGAGGTTCCATGTTTCTTTTTTTGGCTGGTGCATCGAGCGGCTCGGGTCGGGTTCCACGCGGCGCGGCTTTCAGCGCTTCAACTCATTGAGCTTGTTGGTCTTGTCTGCCCATTCCTCGGCATCGGGCAGGGCGTCCTTGCGCTTGCTGATGGTTTTCCAGCCTGGGGCATGGCTCAGTTCGGCATTGATCTTCACGAAATGCAATTGGTCGGACGGCAGGTCTTCCTCGGCATAGATGGCATTGACCGGACATTCCGGAATGCATACGGCGCAATCGATGCATTCGTCCGGGTCAATCACCAGCATGTTGGGACCTTCACGGAAGCAGTCAACGGGGCAGACATCGACGCAGTCGGTGTATTTGCAGCGGATGCACGAGTCGGAAACGATATGTGTCATGGGGGTGTAAGGTTTATCGGTGGAAACCCCAAGATTTTAAGAGGTTTCCGCTCGCCGGGTTATCGGAAGCGCATAAAAGATACATTATAAATGTGTATTTTACTCAAAATACCAGTGCCGCCGCGGAAGTTTTGTGCGTCGCCGTGTCCACCAGCACCAGCGAGCCCAGGATGCGCGAGCGGGCATAGGGCAAGGTAATCAGGGGCTCCTGCAGGCTCAACTCAACATGGCCAATCGCGTTTGGCGGCAGTTCGCTGGCGTTTTCCTCGGCCAGGGTATTGACGTCGAGCTTGTGGACAATGCGCTTGACTCTGGCCTTGACCCAGCGGTGGCCTTGCAAAGCCCAGTAAACGCGCCCGGCGAGCAGCGGCTCATCATCCATCCAGGCCAGGGTGACCGGAATTTCGCGTGAAGGCGTGAAAGTGTCAGGGGCCAGCAGCCAGTCGCCGCGCGAGACGTCCACTTCGCGGTCGAGCACGATGCCCGCGCTGTGACCAGCCAGGATCGGATTGGGCCGGCGGGCATGGTCGAGTACCTGGGCCACGACGGCAGTCTGGCCGCCCGGCAGAATGGTCACGGTCTGCCCGGGTTGCACACTACCGGTGGCGACGCGACCCCAAAAGACACGCCGTCCCTGCGAGGTGTCAGAGGAGGCAGAAAATTTTTCCACCCACTGCACCGGGAACGCAAAGGCCTCGGTGGTCTCCGCCGGGGTGGCGGGCAGG
>JAHFQQ010000245.1:0-584 GCA_023259235.1 Polaromonas sp.
ATCGCGTCACCGCCCTGCGCCTGTTGTGTGGCAACTGCAACGGCATCCGACATGGATGCGGCGTCCAGCACAGGTATGGCGCAGGCTTCAAGTGCTGACCTGATACGGGGCGCATCGCGCCCTATCAGCACGACGGCCCTGGCATAGCGCGACACGGGCTCCGCCAGCGGGGAAAAATCCTGTCCCTTTCCATCACCGCCCAAAATAAGTACCAGCTTGCGATCCGCGCCCAACCCCGCAAGTGCGGCGACGGTTGCACCGACGTTGGTTCCCTTGCTGTCGTCGAAATATTCGACTTCATTGACAACCACCACCGATTGCATGCGATGCGGCTCACCCCGGTAGTCGCGCAGGCCATGCAGCATTGGGGCAAGTGGGCAGCCTGAAGCCGCCGCAAGCCCAAGAGCGGCCAGCGCGTTGGTGGCATTGTGCCGGCCGCGGATACGCAGGGCATCGAGCGGCATCAGGCGCTGGATGTGCATCGCCGCCTCTTCGTTCCTGCGACGCTTGAGGGTCTCATCGGCCGGCGTGGCCCGGACCAGCCACGCCATGCCGTTGACCGCCTCAATGCCATAGTCGCCCGG
>JAHFQQ010000245.1:594-2826 GCA_023259235.1 Polaromonas sp.
CGCGGCTCGTCGCTGCCAAACGTCAGATAGCTGCGCGGCGGCTTACCCTTGGCCGCTGGCGGCAACGCTGCCATGACCAGCGGGTCGTCCCGATTGAGCAGCATGACACCACTGCTGCCGTACACATGCGCCTTGGCGGCAGCGTAAGCAGCCATGCTACCGTGCCAGTCGAGATGGTCCTGAGTCACATTGAGAACCGTGGCCACGGTGGGCTCGAAGTTGTCAATGCCATCGAGCTGGAAACTTGACAGCTCCAGCACCCACACTTCCGGCAAGGCCTGTCCGTTGAGGTGTTCATCCAGCTTTTGCGCCAGGGTGTCAAGCAAGGTCGGGCCGATATTGCCCGCTACTGCGACTAATTTGCCCGCGCGCTGAACAAGCTGGCCCGTGAGCGCGGTGACAGTTGTCTTGCCGTTGGTGCCCGTGATGCCAATCAACTTCGGCGCGTAGCCCAGATCAATTTTCAAATCGGCCAGCGCCTGCACGAACAGGCTGAGCTCATTACCGCGGGTGATTGCGCGTGCTTCGGCGGCCGCCATCACATCAGCCACCGACGCAGGCGACAGCCCTGGGCTTTTCAGCACCAGGTCAAATGTGGTTGTCGCGAGCAGCGCTTCAGTCAACCCGGTATTGATGAATTTGGCTTGCGGAACACTGCCATGCAATGCATCGAGCTGCGGCGGCACGGCGCGGGTATCCGCCACCGTGACTCGCGCGCCGCAGCGCGCGCACCAACGTGCCAGCGCCAGGCCCGAGGCACCCAGCCCCAGTACAAGGATGTTTTTTTGGGCCAGTTGTTTCATCTCAGCTTGAGCGTTGAAAGACCGAGCAGACATAACAGCATCGTGATGATCCAGAAGCGAACGACCACCTGCGTTTCTTTCCAGCCACTTTTTTCGAAGTGATGGTGCAACGGAGCCATCTTGAACAGGCGCCGCCCCTCGCCATAGCGCTTTTTGGAATATTTGAAGTAAGTCACCTGCAGCATCACCGAAAGCGCTTCAACGACAAAAATTCCGCCCATGATGGCCAGCACAATTTCCTGCCGCACGATGACTGCGATGGTGCCCAGCGCAGCGCCCAGCGCCAGCGCACCGACATCGCCCATGAACACCTGGGCCGGATAGGCGTTGAACCACAGAAAGGCAAGGCCGGCACCCGCCATGGCTGAGCAGAATATAAGCAGTTCACCGGAACCGGGAATGTGCGGAAAGAAGAGGTATTTGGAATAGACGACGCTGCCCGTCACATACGCAAACACACCGAGCGAAGCACCCACCATGACCACCGGCATGATGGCCAGGCCATCGAGCCCGTCGGTCAGGTTGACGGCATTGCTCGACCCCACAATCACCAGATAAGTCAGGATGACAAAGCCAAACACACCCAGCGGGTAGCTCACTTCTTTCACGAAGGGCAGCAGCAGCCCGGCCTTGGGCGGCAGGCTCACATCAAAACCCGACTGCACCCAGCTGAAAAAGAGTTCCAGCACACGCAGGTTGGATCGCTCCGAAATGCTGAACACCAGGTACAGCGCCGCCACCAGCCCGATCAGGGATTGCCAGAGGTACTTTTCGCGTGATCGCATTCCTTCCGGATCTTTAAGCACCACCTTGCGCCAGTCGTCTGCCCAGCCGATGGCACCAAAGCCGAGGGTAACGAGCAGCACAATCCAGACAAAGCGATTGGATAAATCCGACCACAACAGGGTTGAAATTGCGATGGAGAACAAAATCAGCACGCCGCCCATGGTGGGCGTGCCGCTTTTGCTCAAGTGCGTTTGTATCGCGTATTCGCGAATGGGCTGGCCAATCTTGAGTGCGATGAGCCGGCGAATCACGAATGGCCCGGCCAAAAGGCCTATCAGCAGCGCCGTAACCGCCGCCATGACGGCGCGCAAGGTCAGATACTGAAATACCCGGAAAAATCCAAGTTCAGGCGATAGCGACTGGAGCCACTGGGACAGGCTAAGCAGCATGAGGCTCATCCTTGTGTTGTCGGGCGCAATCGGCAATGGTCTGAACCAGCCGTTCCATCTTCATGAAACGGGAACCCTTCACCAGCACGCTGCCCAGTTGAGGCAGTTCGGCCACCACCGCGGCGATCAGCTCAGCCATGTCATTGAAATGGCGTGCATTGCCAAAGGCGCTGGCCGCCCTTTGCGACTGGGCCCCCAGCGTGAAGAGCTTTTCGATCCCCAGCGCACGGGCATGGCGACCGGCTTCGTCGTGA
>JAHFQQ010000245.1:2836-4916 GCA_023259235.1 Polaromonas sp.
CTCGGCCAATACGTCGATGGCGGCACGCATGGAATCGGGATTGGCGTTGTAGGTGTCATCAATCAACGTCAGCATGCGATCCTGCAGGCCTGTAAGGTCCATGGATATGGCGCGCGAGCGCCCCTTGACCGGCGTAAACGCCGACAAGCCTGCCGAGATGAATGACAAAGGCACGCCCGCGGCGAGCGCACAGGCGGTTGCGGCCAAAGCATTCTTGACGTTGTGCCAGCCTGCGATATGCAAGGAAAACTCCAGTGAACCTGACGGCGTGCGCGCCGCTACCTGCCAATGGTCACCGTTCCAGCGCGCCCCGGCAGTGACGTCTGCCGGGGCAGAGAGCGCAAAGGTCAGCACCCGGCGCGACCCTGCCAGGCTGCGCCAGACCAGCGTGTAGTCATCATCCGCAGGGAAAACCGCCACGCCCCCGGCATCCAGGGACTGAAGCACGGAGCCATTTTCCCGGGCCACTGCTTCAACCGTGGCCATAAATTCAAGGTGCTCCCGCTGCGCGTTATTGATCAGCGCAACGGTGGGCTTGACCAATTCGGACAGGTAGGCTATTTCCCCAGGATGGTTCATGCCCAGCTCAACCACCCCGATCTGGTGTGAACCCCGCAGGCGCAACAGTGTCAATGGCACGCCAATATCATTGTTGAGGTTACCTTCAGTGGCAAACGCCTGAGCCGATTTCCAGGCGCACAAGACCTGTGCAATCATCTGCGTGACTGTTGTTTTTCCGTTGCTTCCAGTTACGGCGATGAGCGGCAAGGTGAACTGCGACCGCCAGCCAGCGGCCAGCAGGCCCAACGCGAGCCGGGAATCAGCGACCTCCAGACCGCTCAGGCCAGCCTGAGCCAGCCCATGCTGCGCGATGGCAGCAGCAGCGCCCCGCGCCTTGGCTTGCATCAAAAATTCGTGGCCATCAAAGTGCTCGCCCTTGAGCGCCACGAACAGATCGCCGGCTTGAAGGCTGCGCGTATCGGTGTGCACCCGCAGAATTCTCACGCTGCCGTCGCCTGATAACCGGGCCAATGGCAGCCACCGTAGCGCTTCCTGCAGGCTCATCATTTGGAGGCCCCCGCTGTCCGGCGTCCAGCCAATGCACCATCCAGGGCCGCTTGCGCAACGACCCGGTCTGAAAACGGGCGCTTCACGCCGCGCACCTCCTGAAATTCCTCATGCCCCTTGCCAGCCAGCAGGACCACGTCTTGTGGCTGCGCCAAACCCAGCACATAAGTTATCGCAGCAGCGCGGTCAGCCTGAACGTGGACGGTCTCGCGGTGGCTCAGTCCCAGCAATATCTGCCCAATGATGGCCAGCGGATTTTCAGTGCGCGGGTTGTCACTGGTCACCACGATCTGATCAGCGTAGCTTTCCGCCACGGCAGCCATCAATGGGCGCTTGGTGGCATCACGATCGCCACCGCAGCCAAACACGCACCAGAGCTCGCCACCACGCTTTTGTGCGATCGGTCTGAGTGCCGTTAGCGCTTTCTCCAGCGCATCCGGCGTATGCGCATAGTCAATCACGACCAGTGGCAAGCCTTCCACCGAAAGAGATTCCATGCGTCCGGGCACTGGCAGCAAGTCAGTGCAGGCGGCAACGGCGTCGGCTAGCGGCAGGTTCATCGCGCGCAGCGCTCCCACAACTCCCAGCAGGTTGGACACGTTGTACTGGCCGACCAGGGGAGCCGAAATTCTGTGATGCTCGATGCCTTCGACGACGTCAAAGCTCAAGCGGTGCGCGCCATGATCGATATCGCGTGCCTCCAGCCGGGCGGGGTGCGCGCAGGAAAATGTCCAGACATCGAGCTCCTTGCCGGCCAGCGAGCCAGCCAGCTCAAGACCTTTTGGATCGTCCGCGTTGATCACAGCAGCCTTCAGTCCGGGCCAGCCAAACAGCATTTTTTTGGCTTCCCAATAGGCCGGCATGGACGGGTGGTAATCGAGATGGTCCCGCGTGAAATTGGTGAAGATTGCGACCTGTATGGCGGTTGCATCCAGGCGTTGCTCCGCCAGACCGATTGAAGATGCTTCCAGCGCGCACGCAACAAAGCCTTCATCCACAAAGCGCCGCAACT